>JANXMF010000074.1 GCA_025354795.1 Pseudobdellovibrionaceae bacterium | reverse complement strand
GCCAACACCGAGTTGACAGCGATTCAAGGCGACGCCGACTTTCGCATCACGACCAAGGTAGCAGAAATCAATCAGATCACCAAAGAGATCGCCACCCTCAATGAAAAAATTCAAGAGGTGGAAGTGCAAGGCATGCCCGCCAACGACGAGCGTGACCGCCGTGAGCACTTGCTCAAACAGCTGAGCGAAAAGGTCAACATTCGCTACGCTGAAGGAAAGGGGGGGGCTTTGACTGTGACGGCGGGCAACACCGCGGTGTTGGTCTCAGGCTTCTCGCAGCGTGAATTGACTGCCGCCTCAACCCCGGGCCACGATGACAAGCGCGAAGGTAACGTCGAGATCTTTTATAAAGCCACCGATGGTTCCAATCCATTCAATGTCACCCGCCAACTGACCAGCGGCGAAATCGGCGGGTTACTCGAAGTGCGCGACAAAGTGATCAATACGTACACCGACAACATGGACGATCTCGCTTACGGCTTGGCCTACGAGATCAATCGCGCGCACGTGCAAGGCTTTGATCGCTACGGCAAAACCGGAAATCTATTGTTCGCGATGCCTGACCAGGTCGAAGGCTTTTCGGCGCAGATGCAAGTCCATGATGGCGTGACCCAGGACGTGGGCAAAATCGCGGCCGCGGCGGATCCCGGCGCACCCGGCGATAACCGTGTAGCCAACATCATGTCCGCGGTTCAATACAAACATGTGATGGACGACAACACCTCGACGCTCGACGATTTCTATAATTCAATGGTCGGCAAGATCGGTATCGAAACTCAGCGTGCCAACTCGTCGCAAAAATCCCAGGAAGACATTGTGGGTCAGCTAAAAAACATCCGTGAAAGTATCAGTGGCGTGAGCCTCGACGAAGAGACCACCAAGATGATTGAGTTTCAAAAGACCTTTGATGCCTCGGCCCGCTTGATCCGTACCGCCGATGAGATGATGGACACCGTGCTCAACTTAAAGCGTTTATAGGATGATGAATGCGTATCGCCGATAAAATGCAATTTGAACAGGTTAAGACGAACGTCGGCAAAAACCGCACGCAGATGACCGAATTGCAAAATCAGGCGGCCACGCAGAAGCGCGTGAACAAGCCATCGGATGATCCGATGGCCGTCACCCGCGTGCTCGCCAATCGCATCGATCTGCAGGGCAATAAACAATTCGGCAATAGTTTGAGCTACGCCAAAGGTTACCTGGAGTTCACCGATCAGTCGCTCAGTGAACTCAATGAGATTTTGGTACGCGCCAAGGAACTCGCCCTCGGCCAAGCCAACGACGGTAGCGCCAGCCCGGATTCGCGCCGGGCAGTGGCCCAAGAGATTATTCAGTTGCACAACGAAATCGTTTCGATCGGCAATCGCAAGATTGGCGACCGCTTTATCTTTGGCGGTTTTCACACCCAAAACCCGCCGTTTGATCCCGAAGGCCATTACCTCGGCGACAAAGGCGAGATGATGGTTCATGTCGACAAAGAAGCTTTTATTCCCATGAATATTCCCGGCAACCGTATCTTCCTTGGTGCGGGTGTGAGCAATGACGGCATGATCAAGTCCGGTCCGCCCCAAGCCACTTCCATCGAGGAGCTTGAACAACAGCGCAACCAGGAATTTCACCAGGCCATGGTCAGCGTACGCGGCCCGGCCAGCCTCCACCCCGCCGCCCAAGCTGAGGAAGCGGAGGGTATTAACCTTTTTCAGTTGATGAAGGGTTTGGAAATCTCACTCAACGTCAACGATAAGGCGGGCGTGCAGGATTCGTTGGAAACGATCGATTCGGCCATACAACAGGTCGTTCTCACGCGCGCCCAGATTGGTGCCCGCACCAATGTGGTGGACAATTTTATTAAGACCATGGACAAGCAGAAGGTTGAAAATAAAGTGAGTATTTCGGGTCTTGAGGATGCGGATGTTTACGAGACTGTGAGCGATATTAACAAGGCGCAGAGCACTTTGCAGGCGACACTTGAGACTTCGGGAAAAATGATCCAGCCAAGCTTGATGCAGTTCTTGAAATAATTTCTTTGAAGAGAATCCTTGATCATTCGGCCATTGGCTTAGCCCTCTCGATAGTACAATTTGATACAAAAGTTGTTTAATTTTACGCGTGCGGCATCTCGCCCAATTTTTATTCAAAGTGAATAACCCTATAGTGATACCGAGCAGAGGCAAAGAGTCGCCCCGCCCAGAGGTCTATCTCTTTGTCGAGCAACCCGAATAATCGACCCCAGCCTTTTTTTGTTTCAGCTAAATAATTTTAAAAAAGTCACAGCCGCGGTCATAGTCACGCACACGATGGCACCAAGCCGAATCGTTAGGTCGCGGCTAAGAATGGCCATGTCCTTGCGCAAAAGGCCAAACTCAGTGCGCATCTCAGCGCCGAGACTATTCAAATCTTCTTTTGTAGCAAATTGGGATTCCATAAACTCACTCACTATTGAAACATGGGCTTCGGCCTGAACACGGGGCACGCCTGCGTTTTCAAGCGTCTGGGCAGCCTTCAGAGTATTATACATTAAAGATCTCCCTTTGGGGAGAACCTTTGCAAAGGATTGGGCCAGGGCAGATCGAAACGACAGGGGTTTGCGGTCCGCCACTGTCCGGCGGCGGTGATTGGTTTACTTCTTTTCGCAGATCGGCTCGGAAGAGGTGCAAAAATGAAAAGCCGTCGAACGCTCTTTCTGACAACTCACGCGTGCGCGAAATTTCGCTTCCAACAACCCGAGACCGTTGCCGACAAAGGGTTTGGAAGTCATCACGTCCCTCACCGAACAGACCCAAGCTTCGCTGGTGCTCGTCCTCTGTTCACACTCGGCCGGGACGCTTACTCTGTATGAAGTCCGGCAACGGCCGTTTTTATCCGGCAGTGGCGCTGACGGGCACGGTGATTGGCGATGACGACTACAATGCAGGCCATGCCTACATCGCCGACTGCCGTATGACTTTGCCTGAGGACAATTGGCCGCTGGCTTGCTTTAAGCGGGCCAATGGTCGCTATTTTCCGACGAGTGTAGCGACCGGCGCGGTTGTCGGTTCCACCGACTACAACGCGGGTTACGTATATTTCAAAGATTACGCCGAGACTCTCCACTAGTTTTTCAATCCGCGCTCGCCTGGGCGCGGATTGCCACACGAAAATTTTTCCAGCGCAAGTGCAAATTCCCAAGTGAAATCCAGAGTCCCTTGACTTTAGTCACTGATACGACTACCTAAAGCTTCTTCAGGAATCTACCGTAGAGAGATTCGCTTGGGGCCGGAGCTGTACATCCCTTAACCACCCACAAGCTTAAGCTTTGACTAGGATGTTGAAGGAGTCTGAATAATGTTGGTTCTTACGCGTAAGCTCGGTGAGAGTATCGCCATCGATGATCACATTAAAATCCGCGTCGTCCAAATCAAAGGCAAGCAAGTCCGTTTAGGGATTGAAGCGCCTAAAGACACTAAGATTCATCGCGAAGAAGTCTATTTAGCGATTCAAAATCAGAACCAAGAATCCGTTTCCGCCACTGCTGACAACACCAAGGCCGTGGCCGAACTCCTCAAAACCAAATAAGCCGTTATTTCGGGCCGCGTTATTAACCTGGAATTGGTCTTGAGTTGTCCACCTTTTTAGGGGCATCCTGGATACACGATAAAGGGGGAAGGGTGACTATTCATACTAGTCGTTTTGGCGTCATCAATATTGTTGGTGATGACGTAATCAACTTTCCCGAAGGTCTGCTGGGCTTTAATGAGCTGCACCGCTTTGTGCTGCTCGACGATCCCGCGGACGAGATTTTTGCCTGGCTTCAGAGTTGTGATGAACCGGGCATCGCCTTCCCGCTGCTGGAACCTGAGCTTTTTTCCACTACTTACAAAGTGCAACTGACCAAGCATGATTTGGAAATATTGGGTCTTAAAAACGGTGAGGGCATTCGCGCCTTTTCGATTATTACAATTCCGTCCGATCCCACTTTGATGACGGCAAATCTTAAAGCGCCAATTGTGATCAATGTGGCCAATCGGGTCGCGCGCCAGTGCGTGCTCCAGGACAATTCGCTAATGATTCGTGAGCCCATTTTCACCCGCCTGCAACAGCGGGTGGTGCAGAACCCCAATATCTCGATCAAAAGCCAGGCTGTCGATTGGGGCGTTGCGATCAAGCTCAATCGTCCACGCCCGCCTGAAGTCGGAACTTAGGGTTTCGTAACCAAACTAGCCCCCGGCCTAGGCATAAAAGTTTAAGTCCCGGCAAAAAATTCCCGATTAGAGACTATGAGAACAAGGATGGTTCACATGCTCTCTAGCCTCTTTAAATATTTAGTGTTGTTGGCGATTCCGGTCCAGGTGTGGGCGGAGCTCACCATCTTCGACGTACGCAAAAATCTCCCCATGTCTGATACCGAACCTGTTTACCGCGATTTTATCATCAACGGCGGCAGTGAAACCGGCCTTAGCGTTGGCATGATCGTGACCGTGCACCGGCGCATTCCGCTTTATGACAGTTACCAAAATCGTTCGGCCGGCGACTTGCAGGTCAAAGTGGCAAAGGTCAAAATCATCTTTGTGCAGAAAGGTTTGGCGGTGGCGCGGATGCATTCGGAGTTCGCTCATGATTCCAATCCGCTACTGGAAGACAGTTACGTCATGATTGGCGATCATATCGACATGACGTCCGCGAGCAGCGACAAACGTGCGGATTCGTCGAGTGAAAGCAGCAGTCATTCTTCGCTGGCGAAAGAGCCGGCAGCGGCACCAAGAGCCACGGCGCAAATTGTGGTTAATTCCATTGATATTTCAAATGCCTCCGCCAAGGGACAGCTCTCGCCGACGCCACCGGCTTCGCAAAAGGTCGAACAGCCGACTTTGCAATAAATCGCCTTGACCAATGGCGCGGCCGTCGTCATCCCTTAGCCATGGTTTACTTTGTCTTAAATATTCAAAATGCCAGCTCGGCCACTGAAGATTGGTTATCCGATCAGGCATTTCAAAATGGCGCACTCGGCATAAGCGAGGTCTTGGGATTTCACCAGCCTGAGGGTGAAGAGGAAGTGTTTACTGAAATCTCCGAGCGGCGCAATTTAGAAATTTTTTTTAGCGATCCACCTCCCGCTCAATTTCTCACCGAGATTCGGCATCGGTGGCCCGAGGTGGGGATTGCCGTGCGCGGTGAAAAGTCTCGCGATTGGCTGGCGGAGTGGAAAAAGGGCTTTGTGCCGTTTGCGCTGGTCGAAGACTTTTGGGTAGTGCCTTCGTGGTGCAAGCCTCCCCTCGCAGCCGTGCATAAGATCTGGATCGATCCCGGTATGGCGTTTGGCACCGGCACCCATGAAACCACGCAGCTTGTGGCGCAAACGTTGGTGGCGGTAGCGCGCGAAAATCAGCCGGCTTCGTGTTTGGATGTGGGCACCGGCACTGGAATCTTAGCGATACTTGCCCGGCAATTGGGCATTGCGCATGTTCAGGCCACCGAAATCGAAGTGGAAGCGCGGCGTGTGGCCAAAGAAAATTTCACAGGCAATGCTTGCTCGGATATAATGCTCAACGAAAAACAGATTGAACAGCTGAACGGAAGTTATGACGTGGTGATGGCTAATATTATTGACGGAGTTTTGGTGCGAGTGCAAGACACACTCAAGATGCGGGTGCGGCCCGGTGGCTGGTTGATCGTATCGGGAATAATCAGTGAGCGGGAAAATGATTTCTTGGCGGGCTTTCGCTTGCCGCCCGGTCACACTTGGATGAGGCGCGTGCAAAAGGGTGATTGGTTGCTCTTTGCCACGCGATTGTAATATGGCCCTACGCCGCTTTTATCTTGAATCGAAAGCCGTGAACGAAAACCAAGTCGTGGTCCAAGGTGAACTCTTGCATCACATGCGCGAAGTCTGCCGCTTCGCTACTGGCGATCGCTTTGAAGCTCTAATGGGTGACGGGCTCGCCTATCTGGTGGAAGTTCACAGCCTCGGCAAGCGCGAAATGCTGGGCAATATATTATCTGCCCGTCAGTTGGCACCGCTGAGCAGACCGCATATCACTTTGGCGTTGTCAGTGCCCAAACTTCCCAAAGTCGATTGGATTGTGGAAAAGTGCGTGGAGCTTGGCGTGAGTTCGATTCGACCCTTTGTGTCTGAATACAGTTTTTTGCGCAAGGTTTCCGAAATCTCCGAGGCCCGCCAGCAGCGCTGGGGAAAAATCGTGCAAAGCGCGACTCAGCAGAGCGGTCGCGGTGATTTGCTTACCATCGCCAAGCCCACCACACTCAAAACACTATTAGAACAGTTTAACCAATCTACGGCGACCGGCGGTCTATTCCCCTATGAAGGCGAGGCCGAGATCGGCCTGCGTCAGGCACTCGCGGGGTTGAGCGCCAAAAACCTAGACCAGCTGTGGGTCTTCGTCGGCAGCGAGGGCGGCTTTTCCACCGCAGAAGTGCAGTTATTTGCAGCTGCGGGCCTAAATCCGGTGACTTTGGGAGAGCAGATTTTGCGCGTGGAAACGGCTTGCGTGGCCCTCATCAGCGTCATAAAGTATGAGACGAACAAGTAGGTGAAATGATGGATCCGTTTGACGAATTTGAGTTTAAGCCGCTAACCGATGGGTTGGGTTTTCATAAAAAATCGATGAATCTCAAAGAGGGTCTCAGCCGCTCGGGCGTAGTGGAAGACGAGTTGCAAGGCATACCAATTTCGATGCCGGGTGAGATGAGCGAGTTGGCGCGCAGAGAGCGCAAAACCCAGCATAGTTTCGAAGCCGTGCTCTCGGCGCTGGAGAAGACTCCACTCAAACGCAGCAAAGATTTGCAATTCACCGAACCGCTTCCGCGTGACCGCGAAGTTCGTCAGGGTCTTGAAATCGAAATGCCGCGAGCCCCGGTGCAATCGCCCTTTCCCCAGCCGGATGCCTACAAACGTCCAAATTTAAAAATACCCGACGCACCCCCCGACACTGTCGGCGTGCGCCGTGGCGCTGCGGATTCGCCCGTACGCAAACTTTCGCCTGCGTCCGTGAGCTTCGCCGCCGCAGGCCTCGACGGCATAATCGTGATGGCATTGGCGATTATCTTTTTAATTGCACTGATGATGGTCACCAAAGTCGACATGGCCAGCGTGTTGATCAACGTCGACAAAGACCATATGACTCAAGCTTGTTTATTTGTTTTATTTGTAGCGGTGATGCAAATGTACGTGATCGTCGCCCGCTCGTTTTTCGGCCAAACGCTAGGTGAATGGACTTTCGATTTGCAATTGGGTCGTGACGAAGAGCAAGCCTCGGAATCCTATCCGTTGCGAATCGCGCTCCGTTGCTTGCTCAACACCGTGACCGGCTTAGTGCTCCTGCCCTTGCTCTCTGCCATGCTCGGACGGGATGTCGCTGGCCAATTCAGCGGCGTGCAACTCTATCGTCAACGTGTTTAGGCACTAATGGGTCAGGTGGTTACTCTTCCGCACCTAATGATGGATTTGAGCCATCGTCGTAACATGTCTCCGCGCCGACACCCGCGCGTGGTTTTCACCAACGGATGTTTTGATATTCTGCATGTCGGTCACTCACGCTATTTGCGCGATGCGCGCTTGCTGGGCGACATTCTCGTGGTGGGCGTCAACAGCAACGCCAGTGTCCAGCGGCTTAACAAGGGCCCGGGTCGGCCAATTCAAGACGAGGCCGATCGCGCCGAATTGCTGGCCAGTTTGGCAAGCGTTGACTTTGTGGTGCTGTTCGATGAGGACACACCGGCGGAAATAATCGAACAGATCGCGCCGGATATTTTGGTGAAGGGCGGAGATTGGGCGCCCGAGCAGATTGTCGGCAGCAAATTTGTTTTGGCTCGTGGCGGGGAAGTGAAGAGTTTGCCATTTCATCCAGGGCGAAGCACGACGGCGCTACTTGCCAGGATTGGGAAGGGGAGCGGGTAGTCGGCTCACCGTAAAAAAATCTAAAACCTCAGCCCGACCTTTAAACTATAAACTGCGTCCTGATAGCGATCCACTTCGGCCGCGGCAAAGAGATTCTCAAAGTGCACGCTCAATCCGACCACCGTATGAGTCGCGATCACGGTGTTGGTGACAGTGTGAGATTGAGAGTCGAGAGTCTCTTGCGGGGGAGGATCGACCACGGTGCAGCTCTCGCAGTCGGCGCCGTTGGTGCCGATAAATGTGCCGGTAGCCTGTATGGTACCACCGCCAAAGAACAATGCGAAATTATCCACCGAGACGCCCACAATGAGATCGGCTCCGACGTTACGATTGATAAAGGCATCGGAATAGTTCAGCTGATCGAAGTGGCCGACAGCCGAGATATTGATGGGCAAAAATTCCGCCTGATAGAACGACCAGCGCAATGCCGCGCCGTAATCGCTGGCGTGCCCTGAACCGAGCGGCGAAATAAAATGAAAAAAGACATCCACGTTTTGATAAACGCCTTTACCCAATGTCAGGCGTGAGTAATTCCACGCGCTCTCGTCTGAGTAAGATTTGTTCGCGCAACCCGTCGCGCCTGGCACGCAGCCCAGCCGGCGGATGTCGCGGATATCGATGAACTCGGCCGAGAGACCGATCTCAAAGCCCGAGTAACCACCGAGCGGATAGGGATTGTCGAGTAGTTTGGTGGCCGAGTTTAGGCCGAGAGTGCGAATGATTTCGTGACGATCGGATTCGCCCAGACCGTGCGGAATTTGAAAGGCCGCCCGCGCGACCACGGGGGCTCCCAGGCTCAGCCAGATAAGTACTCTTAGCAAACGTTGCACATTCCGAGACTAGTGAATTTTTGCGCATACGTCTATCACAGCGTTGTTGAGGCCACGGACTGCGTTGACACAATCGATTGAATCGTGGCCAGGGTTTGAGTGGCTTGTTGGCGCACCTGAGAGTTTGAGGAGGCCGTGAGCGCGTGTAGCAGCCTCACAAAAGGGCTAAAGTTCCTGGTGTTGGCCGCGGCCAATGCCTGGGGATTTTGGGGCGGCTTGCGCGCATTGGGAATATAGTGACGGACCAACTGATCCAATTCCTGAGTGGCGATAAGCTGGGTGTAGGGGTCTGAGCCCGACATGATTGAGCGCAGAATGTGCGCATAGGTCAGCGTCGCGTAGTGGGACAAAAAGCCAGTGGCCTGGTTACGCACAGCCGAGGCGGTGGCTTCGGTTTTCTCCACGCCTGCGAGGATAGTAAAGCTTATCACTGAGGGGGTTACACCGGCACACATCACGCCAAGCTGTTTCATTTCTGTGCGCGAATCGGCGATCATTTCATTGACGAGTTTGTAAAACACTTCCGCGCTCACCAGATTATCCTGGTAGTGCTGAATAAATACGCGGGTTTCCGCTAAATTCGGCGTGGTCAGGAGCAGGCGGCGCCATTCCTCGAGGCCGGTGAAGGGCGGGCGCGCGGTTTCGGAAGCGGGAAATCCACCGGTCATCACGGCATCATCAACGGCGGCGGAAATTTCGTTCTCAGGCGGCTCGCGCTTCACTTCCACTTTGGCTGCGACTTCCACCTTTTTTTCTTCTTTTTTGGCGTCTTTTTTCTTCTTACGGCGCACTTTTTTGCCGGTCTTCGGATCAATCACTTCTTCCCATTCATCGTCTTTTTCTTTTTTCTTGGCAGCGGCAGCGGCTTTGGCGTCGAGGGGCTTTTTCTCCGCCTCGGTCTGCACTGGCTGATTGGCGGCTATGAATTTTTGCAGCTCTTCGTGCAGAACTTTGGGTGCGGGCGCAGGTTTTTGCGGAGGGTTGGCGCCCAAAATGCCTGGAGGCTGGCCGGGCTCATGACGAACGGCATAAGGTTCGCTCTTCGCCAGTTGCAGGTTTTCCACATCCCAGGCCAGGGAATCGCGAGTTTGGGTGTGCTTGAGGACTTCGAATGAAATCCCCACAAATGCCACAAGCAGAATGATTATCATCTTCCAGTTTTGTTCGATCATATAGGTATTCTCCTATCCGTTAGATACGCAGCAATCGTGCCTCTAAGGCCACTAGCTAAACTGTTGAAAAGTCTTAGAAATTGGAGGCGACCAAAACCGATCTCATTTGCGTGCTGTCATAAGCGTCGACAGCTAGACAAGGGGCCAAAAAAAACCTACTCTTTTTGGGTAGTTAGACATGTTGGGGGGGGATCATCCATGAGTGCCGTAGAAGGGACGCGGCTCTACGATTTGGCCAAAGCCGGGGACTTTCAGGCCTTTGCCAAGCTTTTGACCTGGCTTGAGCGGGCACCGCTGAAGGACGCGCTTGGGATCCCAGCCCTTTTGCAGCCCGCACGGGCCGCCTTTCGCTTTGGCATCACCGGCCCCCCGGGAGCCGGAAAATCCACGATCGTCGCGCGTTTGATCGGATCTCTGCGCGCCCAGAAACTGCGGGTGGGTGTGATCGCGGTGGATCCTTCGAGCCCGTTCACCAAAGGCGCGATTCTCGGCGACCGCATTCGCTATTCCGATCACTACTTGGACGAGGGCGTTTTTATTCGCTCACTAGGATCGCGCGGCAGCCTGGGAGGCTTGAGCAGCGCGGCTTTCCTGATGGCGCGAGCGTTTGATGCCTGCGCCTTTGATATTTTGCTGATTGAAACTGTGGGCGTTGGCCAAACCGAACTCGATGTTTTGCACGTAGCCGACCAAGTGTGCGTGGTGCTGGTGCCCGAGTCGGGCGATTCGGTGCAAGCCATGAAGGCGGGCCTGATGGAAATCGCCGACGTATTCGTCGTCAATAAATCCGATCGACCGGGAGCCGCGGGCTTAGTGCGGGAAATCAGCGCTTCCATTCATGACGGCGAAGCTGCGCGCGCGGTCGAAGTATTGCAAACGGTGGCAAGCGAAAACCGCGGCCTCGAACGTTTGACTGAGCTGATTTTGCTCGCGAAAAGCAAAGGCTCGATGCTCGCCAACCGCGCGGATCCAAAACGTCTGCGTGAGGAAGCTAAGGCGCTGCTGCGCGCGCAATGGGAAAGCGCGCTGGAGACGAAACTATCAAAAATCAATGCCGCAAAAGATCTACTTACACTTTTCAACTAGGTAAACATGAAGTATTTATTGTTGCTTTTGTTCCCGATGTTCCCCGCTGTCGCACAGAATCTGACCAATTACGTTGATCCATTTGTCAGATTCTGTGCGACAGCGGGGAACATCGGGAACAAAAGCAACAATAAATACTTCATGTTTACCTAGTTGAAAAGTGTAAGTAGATCTTTTGCGGCATTGATTTTTGATAGTTTCGTCTCCAGC
>JANXMF010000066.1 GCA_025354795.1 Pseudobdellovibrionaceae bacterium | reverse complement strand
CTTCCACAAAGTCTCTATAGCATTGAATTCCGGGGAATATGCCGGAAGATTATAAACCTCAATCCACTTACGATTTTCTCTAAACCAATACCATATGTCACCGTCTTTATGGTACGAAGCGCCGTCTTGAATGTAGTGAACACGACGGTTTTTCTCAAAAAATTTGGATACGGTGGTTTCCAGGAAAACCATATAGGTCCTGGATTCGAAGACGTCGTCAATCATAAAATCAAACTCCGCAGAATGGAGATCAACACAACCGAAAACTTTCACTGACTCTCTTTTGCCTGTCACGGGGACGACAGGTTGGCAGCCAACCCTCGACCAAGTTCGGTGCAATGTCGAGTCTTGCCTAAAGCTGGCTTCATCCTCAAAAATTATTCTGGCTTGCTCAGCTTTGGCTTTTTTTTAATGTGTGGATAGGTTTTAGAAATCCACTTCGCCTGCTTTTCCTTGTCAGCTAAGGCTAACACCCGTTTTGGAGACTGAACGGAGAAACCAAATTCTTGAAGAAGTTTCCGCACATGTCCAGGGTGATACATGACTCCAAATTCTTCGGCGATGGCGGCAGCGATTCTCTTCGACGTCCAGATTCCACTTGAATAGCCAAAGGCAATCGGGCCGCTGTCGATAATGTCGCACAAAGGTATTTTCTGCAACTCATCGAGTCGCCCCGGGCGACCTGATCTTTCGCCTTCCATTAGGCCATCAAATCCTTGTTCCTCGTAGATCTTAAGCCATTCGGACACACCAGAACGTGACACCTTCAGCGCTCTCGCGATGTCCCCACTGGAGAACTTGTCGTGATTTAGTAGCACCGCGTGAATGCGCTTGGCCACCCGGTCAGCGCCGTCAGCAGCTGATTCCCTCATTAATGTGATCAAATTATTCTTGGTTCTTGGGTGAAGATCAATAAATCGTGGTTGCATTTGCGAACAGTATTTGAGTCCATCCCAAATATCAATCATGTCCACGAATTTATGCGCATCTGTATAGCCGGGTCGGCACCCCACTTCGGTTCAAAAGACGCTCTCGACCCGTGCGGAATCTCAGGATTGTGGGCTTTACGATCCCCCTTTTCGCGGCAACAAGCCGTGCTTATTCAGCATAGCAGAGGATTGTGGCCACTGATGCTTTCGGCCAACGAGCCTATCAAGCCAAGAAAATTTTCGGTCCGCTCGGCAAAGCATAGCAAGAAAAGCACTACTGCTGCACTATCTACGTAGCCTGGGACCAAAGTTTGAGTCGGAGGAATTCCGTAATGTCGCGGCCTTCTCCTCGCCCGCGTGTTTGACGAAAATTGTAAATTGTCGCGAGCTGCGACCAAATTTGGCACTCACGCTAGGCGCCGGAAAACTACGTCATCAGCACCACTTCGGGCAACCTGCTGCAAATTCAGACAAAGTCCCGTAACTCACCGGGAGCGACTGGGGCCCAAATCGCTATCACTCCAGGGACTATTTTTTGCACCCATCTTTTGTGTGAAAACAACTTATCGCCAAATCAAAATTTCCCTTGGATTAGTGTGGATCTTTATGACAGCTGTCAGCGCCTTTGGGTCACCATTTTGCGCACAGAACTTGCTGGGAGACGATGTCGATGAAACAAACTCGCAAATAGTTAGTCTTTTGCTTTTGACGCCGAATGGGATCCGCGACACCCTGCTGGAGCATTTCTCGCCAAACCAAATTGCGCGGGCACTGGTTTCGGTGCGGGCCAAACGCGAACGGGAAGTAGAGCTCAAAAAGAAGCCCGAGGACTACGATGAAATCAATCTGCTAGATCCGGAGGTTGCTAATATTGTTTTGTTCTTCAGATCATCAAATAATATTGGTGGCTATCGTGAGAATGGTATTCGAGGACTGCACGAGTCCTGGTTGTCTCCCGGTGGCGCAACATCAAATTCTGCCAATACCTCACCACATTACCGTGAAGATGCAGCTGGCCTTATGGCAGGTGTAAACTTATATCCTATTACATCCATGGTAACTCATCGAAAGCCAGACAAACTGCTCGAATTTTACTCAATTCAACCTAAGTCAGCGTTTCTAAATATTAAAAGCGACTTGCCAGGTGACAAAGCCAACTACAGTTCGAGAAGTGTTCTTAGCTATGGATATATAGGAGCCGTTCTGTCCGAAAGAGTAAAACAAAGGTCAATTTGGACCTCAGACGATTCGTTGAAAATGTCTGGAAATCCATATGCTATAGAACGAGGACTAAATGGAAGTTTAGAAATAGAACGGGCAGAATTTGCTAGGCACCAAGCTGACATTGACCTACACTGCGGCGTCTTTAAGACGAATTCCTTGCTCCCCAAAATTGGATACGAAAAATTTATGCACCGCAAGCGCTGGTCGGATTACCGCGAAGCTTTGGTGTACGGTGAAATTCTCCCTTCAGACATTGATCATTTCATTATAGAAAAAACTCGGGTCCATGCGGCCGCCTTAGAGGAGCTCGAAGCCTTCGGAAAGCCCATTTACCAAATGGATTTTAATGGCAAATCCTTCAAAAGCGGAATGTTAATTTACCAACCGTAGATTGTTTGTATCCACTGCATTTGACACTGTGGCGAGACTTCGCGGTTGGTGGCATTTTTAGCAGACCAGCAATTGCGCTGGTATTTTCGGCTGATGCTTAAGCTTTAGGGCGAAGGCGTAGGGCGTATATTTCTCGGGGTTGTCTTGGACTTGCTCACGAGCGATCTCCGCTTTCGCTGCGGTGCAGGTGGAGTTGATCGTCTGTCTTTAGCTTGCTGCCCTTTTTGACTTTCTTTTCAAGTGCCGGGAGTACGTGCTCTTCATAAACTGTTTCCAGCTCCTCAAACGTAACAAACCTTGGGCCCGCGATCTGATTTTCCTCTACCGCAATGAGAAATGCCGTCTTGTTCGAGCCGTTTTCCGTCCTATTTGCCAGTGTCTGGAGGCGCCGGGTTGGAAGTGTACCACTTTCGCCGGGGTGCCGGGCGCACGGGTACCAAAGTCGCCGGAGTTAGGTGTACAACTTTGACGCTCACGCGCAGGACGGCCTCGGCCCTCAACGTTTTTGCTGAACCGATGCCGCCCCTCGATTTTAGCACGTGGGTGATTAGGCGTTTTCTTTTTTTCGCCTCATTTTTTCTTGCCGTTGGTGTGGTCGATAGCTGTCCCCCTCTAGGAAGAAGACCTCAGCCTCATTGACGAGTCGGTCAACGATGGCATGGGCAATAGCATCGTTGGCAAATATCTGGTTGAACTGCCCGAACGGCAAGTTAGTGGTTGCAATAGTCCCCAACTCTGCGTCATGTCGGGCGGAGATCACCTGGAAGAACAAATTGCTTGCCGGTGTGTCCAACGCCACGTAGCCCAACTCATCAATGACAAAGTTTCTGGTTACGACGATGACGATCAAGGTATGCGGCCCGGGAACATTCATCTGAGCAATATTTCTGATTTCGCCAGCATGATCGACAGATCGATACGGACTTAGCACAGCGGGCGCAGCTAATCTCAACAGCGGGGTGCCCAGTGGGCTCAGGTGATGACTCCATCTTTATATATTAATTCTGAAACGCTGGTACACCAAACTCCGGCGTTCAACACTGGACCCTGCGCGCGGCAACCCGACCAAGGTTGTACATTTTCAGAGCGGCGCCTCCAGAGTCCAGGACTTAATGAACTTTTGATCGAGCATCCATTCTGAAAAGCGGGCTGCGACCTCGTCGTGAAGAACTTGCGCCCTAGCGTTTCCGGTTGCCGGAGAAAAGCCAATTGACCGAGCAAACGTGGCACCGCTTTGACTGAGGGTTACAAACTCAAAATCGTCGATGAACTTGCTCACTGAAAAATACCCAGAAAACTGGAGCTCGCTCCAGCGGAACCGCTCCGTTCTTTCGGCTCTATCAGCGAGGATGATTTTGAACGAGTGGCGCGAAAGATGCCCCACCTTGGCGGCACGTTCCACGGAATTTTCTAAAATATTTGTAGCTCGCCTAGACATCACTCGCCTCCCGACCAGCGCGCAGGTTCAACAAGGATGTACTCCCAATGTGCTCCGATATAGCGATTCCCCTGAGCCCTGCCTTCAATGAAGCGGGCTTCGATTTTCGGATCGCTGAGTTTTGGCGGTGCTCCATCGTTTGATGGCGGCGGCGACTTCTTGCCGTTCTCGAATGCCTTAGCTCGATCCTCCTCCATCCGTTTATGCAAGACCGAGCCGGTCACTGCACCGGCCATAGCGCCAAGGACTCCGCCAACGATGACGTTTCTTGTGCGGTATTCTCCGTTCTTGCCGGGATCGGCAATGCCGCCAATAGCGGCCCCCCCGAGAGCGCCAATACCTGCGCCGGTGCCGACCGATTTATTTTGCGTGGCACAGGCACACAAAAATGCAGCGGCAATGACTGTATCGAGTGCCGTCGATATGGCACGCTTACTTGCGCGAACGAAAAAGGAAAAAAACTCAGCTAGAGAAAAACCCGGTCCGTTGAGCCTTGAATACTTCTGCGCGACTTGTTGCCGATAAGAAAGGCTGCGCGACTTATCACTTTCCTCAATACTCTATGGTGGTTGGCTCCTGAACATCCAACACAATAGTGCGTTCCTCTCGAGACTTCTGGGCTTCGTGTTTAAACTCGAG
>JANXMF010000024.1 GCA_025354795.1 Pseudobdellovibrionaceae bacterium | reverse complement strand
CAAGGCGCCCGCCTGCACGGTAAGCTCAAAGACGCACTCGAAGATCTCGAGCGCGACATGATTCGCGAGGGGCTCCGCCGCACCGGTTGGAACAAATCCAAGCTCGCAAAAGAGCTTGGAATCAGCCGCGCCGGACTGATTATGAAAGTGGAAAAGTACGGCCTCGATAAACGCAAGATGTTGAAATAATTTCTGCGTTGTTCACTGTTTAAATGGTTCTGGGTTCGCCAGGTCTCAATGCTTTTGATATGAGCGTACGGCACGACCTTTGAAGAGGAGATCTTCAAGGTTGGGCCGAACATGATTGAAAACACACAAACAGAGCGTGCACGCAGTCGCATCTTGAGATCCGCACGGGTCTTAAAAGCTTACTTTGAGCACAAATTAAAGCAAAACTTGGAACTGCTGACCGAGGCGCCGAACGAGCCGTTAATTGATGGCGTGCAGTTTGATTTGACGGTGAGTGGCTGGGGAATTTGGGGTCTACGCGCCTCGCGGCCCCTCGATGAGGGTGTACAAACCGAAATCTCCACCACTTTCCATGGTTTGCTCGGGGCGATGGACCATCTTGAAAATAAGAGCTTTGATCTTTTTCGCCTACAGGAGAAATTCGAGGAGTCACTGGAGGAACCGCCAGCCAACGTTCTGGCGTTTCGCCGCCCGCTCGCCCAAACCGGCCGGCCGTGGATCGCGCCCACCAGCTTGAAGCGGCGTTGGGTGCTGCGCCTGGATTGCCTGATTCAATCGCAGAGTGTGAGTGACATCCACAAAATGGCGCTCGAGCTGCATACACAAAGTCAGCGCTGCGCCTTTGTCGAATATCACAGTCTGGACGCAGCCTCTCGCCTCGATGTCGAACAGCTTATGCAACTCGGGGCGATCAATTTATTCGTGCCTAATGTGCTCGACATCTCATTGCGTGAGCAAGAAATATTGCGCGTTCTGCTCGAACAGGAGACTTCACGCCGGCCCTTGCTGATGGTGGGAGCGACGTTGCCTTTGCCGGATTTGCGCGGCGAGCCCGCGATTCATTTGGAATTTCTACTCTTACTTTCACGCGCATACATTAAATTGTCGCGGCCCTTCGCGGAATATCGCGACAAGGGGCTCATCCACTATTTCCTCGACAGTCTGGCGCAAGATACTCCATAATTAAGGCTGCCCAAAAGGGGGGAGCTGTGAACGCCATATTGCCTGCGCAAATCGTCGAGTTTATTGCTCGTGAAATTGACACCGCAAATTTCGCCTGCTTGCAATTGGCCGGCGATGCCTCCACCCGCAAATACTACCGCATCGCTTGCGAGAATCAATCGCGCGTGCTGATGAGTTGGGAGCCGTTTGTTGATCCCGCACGTTATCCATTCTTGAATGTGCTCGCACATTTTGCCGAGCACAATGTACGCGTACCAAAGGTCGAGGCCTTTGCGCCGGAACTCGGTGTGGTGCTACTCGAAGATCTTGGCGACCTCACGCTCGAACGAAAATTCTGGGAAAACCAAGAGCAAAATCAGGCCTTGCCTTACTATACCCAGGCGGTTGATGAATTGATCAAAATCCATTTTCTGGCGTCAAAGCCGAGCGGAAAATCAAGCCTCTGCCAAGAGATCCGCTTTGATAGCGCTAAGTTTATGTGGGAAATGAATTACGCCCGCGAACATTTTCTCGAAAAAGTCGGCGGCATCACCTTGAGCGAGCGTGACGCCAACACTCTGCAACAAGAGTTTTTAAAAATCTGCACTGTCCTTGATGAACAACCAAAGTTTGTTTGCCACCGCGACTATCACTCACGCAACCTTATGCTCAAACTGGGCCGTATTTACGTGATTGACTTTCAAGACGCGCGGCTTGGTCCACTGCAATATGATCTGGTCAGTTTGGTGCATGACTCCTATGTGGCGCTCTCGCTAGAGAGCATAACGGCGATCAAGAACGACTATCTTGACAAGGCTCGCCAAGCCGGTCCGGCGGGCGCCATTCGCTCGGACTTCGAACAAATTTTCAAAGTGCAAACCTTGCAGCGCTGTTTTAAGGCCTGCGGAAGTTTTTCCAGTTTCTTCAACGCCCGCAACGATACTCGCTACTTGAAGTACCTCAAAAACACCGCCCTTTTGGTGGCGCAAACACTTGCGCAAGACGGGCGCTATCCGCTCTTCACCCGCCTGCTTAATAACCACGGTCTACTGGAAAAGGACTACGAAAGCCTATGCGCGCCCTGATCTTGTCGGCGGGGCTGGGTGAGCGCTTGCGCCCGCTGACCTTGGCGCGCGCCAAGCCCGCATTGGAGTTTCTCAATATGCCAATGCTAGCATTTCCGTATTTCTGGTTGGAACCGCTCGATTTAAGCGCCGTGGTGTTTAACACCCACTATCTGCCTGAGACCATTCGCCATGCCGCCATGCATGTGGTGAAGCCTAGCACACAACTTTTATTTAGTGATGAAGAGGCTATCTTAGGAAGCGGCGGTGGCATCTGGAATGCGCGGTTTCATTTGCAATGGGATGCGGACTTCGCGGTGGCGAACGGCGATGGCGTGGTGACGTTCGCCGAGCCCGATGCGCTGGAACGGATGCTGCGCTTTCATAAGTCAAAGGGCGCGCTCGCCACCATGTTGCTGTGCCCGCTCGAAGGCGTGGGCATCCGCGTGCCGGGCGTGTGGCTCGACAAATATGACGAAGTGGTGAACTTTGGCAAAGCCCCGACGCGAGAAAACCTAGATTGTTTGCACTATGCCTCGTTCATGTTTCTTTCCGAACGCATCTGGAAGTATCTGCCCGAGGGGTCTTCGAATATTCTTTACGACGTTTTCATGAACGCCATCGCCCAGGGCGAAAAAGTTTACGGCCACCGGGTGGAGAATATGCATTGGTTTGAAACTGGCAATGTTGGTGATTTTCTGAGTGCCTCGCGCCAGTGTCTCGAACTGTTAAAAATAAATAATTCTTATGGACAGGGCCTGGCGCGGATGCTCGAGCGTTTTGCCCCCCAAAGCCAAGCGCGCAGCGACCGGAGCCGCTTGCGCTTAATTGCCGATGCGGCGCAGATCGCGGAGCCGAAAGCTCTCAATGGCTTTCAGGTCATCGGGGAAAATGTGCAGATTGAAAGGGGTGCCCGACTCGAGAACTGCGTACTATTGCCCGGAGCACGAATTGCCGGCGACCAGAGTCTGCGCAATACGGTTAGCGTTTAGGCCCTTTCGGACGCGGCGGAAGACTCGCCGGCGCGCGCATCACCGCGCCTTCATTTTCAATAAAATTGCTGCGCTGGCGTTTTTTCTCATAGCAAGAATGCACCATCTCAAAAATATTTTGCCCGCGCACTCCGATCGGGTCGCCGCCAAAGCTTACGGTCTTTCCGGCCACCATCTTCTGCTTGTCGTCATTGCCCATCGCAAAAGGATTCTTATAAGTCGGAAATTTCAGCGCGCCGCCCTCGGCACCTGAACCTGCGCCCCCTGCCCCGCTGTCATTGCCGCCCCCGCTATCCGCGAGGGCCATGCCCGCCACATTGCCCGCGCCAATTTTTGAGGTTGTTTGCTGGATGGTCCCAATGGCGGCCTGAATATCTTTGATCGTGCTTGGCGAAAATCCGGCGCTCGCCATACCTGCAGGCGTGCTGTAGGTCGAAGCGGGAGTGAATTTTCCGTCGGGCCCGGTCACGCCTTTGGGCGTGATGGTGTAACCCGCCTTCTTAAGTTCTTCCAATCCCTTTTTGATATCTTTATTTACAAAGCCGCCTTTAGGACCATCGCCGCCTCCCGGGGGGGGCTTGTTCGGATCCTTTGGATCGCCTGGATTCGTGGGCGTTCCATTGCAGGGAGGGAGCCAACAGTCGACCGTGGCGTCCGCGGTCTTGCCCGAATCCGAAGCATTGCCACCCATCATAGCACCTTGCACGAGCGCGAGACCACCCATGATAAAATACGGCGTGCCATCGCCACCCGCGTATTCTTTGTAGGCGCCGAAAGCCATAAGTCCAGCACCGGCAACCATGTTTACGCCTTGCCCCATGTTCTGCGAGCTCTTGCCCTTATTGGCGGACTCGTTGGCAGAGGGCGTGGCGGTTGAAGCCGATCCCACTGTCGAACCGGCATTGGTCAATTTTCCGTCATTGATCGCCGCGCCCGCAGGCTGCGTGTTTCCCGAAGAGCCCGATGTCGATGCCGAAGTTGTCGGCTGGAGTGTCGCTTTAGCCGGCAGCGCGGCTCCGCCGCTCCCTCCGAAGCCCGAGTTTCCCGATGTACCCTGCTGGGTTTGAAGTTGCGCTGCGGCCTGCATCGCCGCCCGTTGGGTGGCCTGGAGCGCTTGACTCGAAACCGCAGTGGACACACCGGAAGCCACCGCCTCACCTCGAGCTACACTCGAAAAAGCGCACGCCGCGCTCATTATCAATATATATTTGGTCATGGGTGACACTCCCACAGTATGCCGAGTCGGCACTTTTCAGTTATTTTTGCGGAAATCCGCTTAAAAATATCGCCGCCGCGGCCATTGATTTCGACTCGCGCACCTCCTAACGCCGCCACACTCCGGTCGAACTCACCGCCCGGTAAATATTTTTTTAAATCCAGTCCGGCCTGCTTGCCTTTTGCTTCGGCAGGGTCTTTGGCTCCACCATATCCAGCAAAGGTAACCGCCGACGCATCGACGCCTGCAGGTTGCCCAAAGCCTTTTTCGCCACCGAGAATATCGGTATTTGTGGTCGGCCCCCCCGGTCCGTGAACTGCGAGTGCATCTAGCTTCGCTTTGCCTTGATCGTTGCCGCTGCCGGGAATTTGACCGCCGCTATTGTTGGGGACGCCCGTCACTTTTTCGCCTCGAGGTTTGACTGCGGCCATTTGCATGGTGCTGCCATCGTTCAATTCGCTCGGATTAAATTGGTTGTCTTTGTTGACGGTGGCCGCCGCGCCATTGGGACCGGCGAACGCCGATTTTCCCATTAGCGGTGCATGACCCTGAGCCATCGCCCGACACGCCGGCAGCTGCGCGTTCGCCGTGCAGTTCACACAACTGGCGCTACCCGGATTGGCCATACAACCGTAAGGGTCGTTCGGGCCGCTTCCGTAAGTGTTTGCAGGCGGTAGATTGGGAATGGCGCCCAAGTCCTGCCTAGCGTTCAACATCTCGCCCACCGCGCCCGAGGTCATTACCTGGCAGGCGGCAGCGATGGATTGGTCGGCGCCCTCTTGCACTCCTGCGATGCCCATTGCGACCGACGCTTTCGAGGACTTACATTCGGCAACATTGTCTTCAATTTGATTTAAAGTTTTTTGATAGAGCGAACGATATTGACTGGCGGCACTCGAGGCCAGTTTGTCGCGATAGCGTTCGGCAATGCGACCGCAACTGCTCTGGCACGCCTTTTTGTTTTTGTTGCAAACTACACTCCCGCCCAGATTCGCACTGCTCCTACTGCCTTGCAACGATCCCATTGCGCCACAGACGCTACCAATGCCGACGCCACCATTTGCGGCCGCGGATTGCGACATCGACAATAAGCGCGCCACTTCCAGCTGATCGTCGGAATCCATTTCTGAACTACAAGCGGTTGCACGACCACAACATCTTGCGGCTTCACTGCGGAGTTTTTCGCAAGAATCAAGATCGCGTCGCGCATCACCCTCGGGGTCGCCGCTTGTGACTGCGGCGGGCGCCGCAGGTGTGGTGGTCGCGGGCGCGGGCGAACGGGCGGTCGCACGTGGGGTGGCGGGGGGCCTGGGTTTATCTGGAAGTGAGTCTTTTTCGGAAATTCCTTGGCAGATCTCAATTTGCCCTTTTACCCATTCATCCATAAATTGACGGGCATAGTCGTTACAGCCATTAGCGTCATCAGGGGCCATGCAATCTATTGAATACTTTCTGCTCGCTGCAGTCACTTTGTCCAAGCATGCTCTGTCGGCGAACGACGAACTTGCAAACCCAAACAAAAGAATGAACGAGATAAGCCGCGGCATCGGGACAACCATGTCTCATTATCGTCAGATTTCGATACAACCTTTAGGACTTAAGTGGGGAATTCACTGTCTCAAAATGAGAAAATTCACCACCCCGAGCCGGTCTGGGGTGGATTTAAAATGGGTCCGGCGCCCGCCCCCGGACCACCAACATGATGCTGGTTCGAAAAAAGGGCGTCCCGCGCCAGCAGTTTGACCGAGTAGCCCGTGCGGCCGCCGCCAGCAACACAGGAACCGGGCACCCGGCTTTTTTGAGTGTCATCTGGAACCGCGCATTTGCCGAAGTTTTCCATAGCCGCGGAAACCTCATAGTTGAAAGCGCCCGCCCCCGGCAACCACGACGTTAGCAAATCGATTTTGTTGCGAATAAAATAATAACTCTCGGGCCGCTGCAAGCCTTTGCTCCGGGCCAACTCCAGTTGATCCTGAATGCTAAATTGCGGAGCGAGAGGTGACTGGCCGATGTCCGGGCGAATTGGGGTGCTGAACGGGATTGCGAGCTTTTGCCGATTGGCCAAAAGCCGTTCGTAGTAATTTTTGCTAAAATTCGCCTCGATCGAATAATAAGTGATATCAAAAAGATCCGGGACAATCGCTGAAATTTCATAGTTGCGCACATCCGGAACACCGCCGGCAACGGCGTCCCACGCCAGCACGTCGTTTGGACCTCCCGGCACTATATCCGCCGCGATATTTTTGTAGAACTCGTAGTGTATTCCAAGCTTGGCCAGACCACTGAGTGAATTCACTCCCAGCGCCGTGCCCAAACCCTTCTTGTCGCCCGGGTAACGCGAGTAATTCGGCAAGCGGCGCGGATCGTTCGGATCATTCATTAAGCCGCCGGCCGCCACCCGCGGCGGCGACAACACATCGGTCAGCTTGCCACTGGAAGTCTGCGCACCGGACTGCCAGGTGGACTGAAACCAAGGCCCAATGCGGCCGCCAAAAGGTTTAGCGAAACTGCGCGCGCTCATCGGCACCCCGGAGCCGAGCGGAAAAAAAATCTGGCGCGGGCTAGCCGAGGCCTGCACGCCGATATAAGGCAGATACCACGGATTTTTTTCGACTCCCATGGAGAATTGGTAATCGGAATCTTCAAGAAACTTTTCATTGGACCATAAAATGAGTTTGCCGGCATTGAGTCCATTCGGCAGGGGCGCGTTCAAAACATTTTTCGCGTCTTGTTGCCTGGGAATTGTTTGAATGGGCGATGGAATCGCGGTGCAACCACTGGTGTTGTCCACATCGGTGTAAACGACAGTAGGTATCGTCTTTATTTCCACTAGCCACTGGGTGGGATTGAGACCGGTGAAAGAGTTCATCATTTTGAACTCGCCGCCACTGGCTTCAAACGCCTGCCGATTGGCAAAGGTAAGATTCTTAATAAAGGTTTCGCGCGCGCCCGCTAGGACTGAATTGCCATCGAGATCGATAAAATCGCCGTTGCCCGTCCCCGCGAGATCTTTGGCCAGCGCATAAATTACCTGCTTGCGGTTGCGCTGATCCAAGCGGAAAGCATGAAACATGCTCATCGCAAACCACCAGTTGTAGGCCCCGAGGTTGGCGCACGAAGCATTGAACTGTATCCGTAGTTGCGCCGACAGGGCCGCGATGCCCATATTGAGGCCGAGAAAGCCCGCGACCACCTGCACCTGAGGTAATGGAGGAATATGTAAGTTCTCGTGGTTGCATAGGTTCTCGTCTTTCGGCACATCCAACCAAGTCGGGCGATAGCTCACGCACACGGAGGGTTTGACCGCGGGCTGATAAATATTTTCCGAGATATCGCCGGTTCGGGTCGGATGGGTGGTGGCTCCGCGGTCAAGGCCCATGGTGCCGAGCACGTGGTAGCGCCACGCCAATAGCTTCCACGACTGGCGGATCATGTAATTTTCATGAGCGATCACATTTAAAATTTCGGCCTGTTTCGCGGCCGCATAGTAAGCGGCGAGGTCGGAGGAATTTTGCAGATTGATTTTGTCGTGCACGACCAAAGCCACGTTGATCGACATCGCAAAGAACACAAACAGCACGTTGAACATGAGGGCCACGAAGATGGCTGCCTGGCCCCGCTGATTTTGAACCGCGACTCGCATGTAAAAAATTTTGACACCGTTTTCAATCACTTGGAAACTAATCTCATGTCCTACCTTTTCGGAATCGTGCTCCTATTCTTTAGTCCAGCCCGCGGTTTTGCTCGCGAAACGATATTTGAGGGCTACTATGCCATCAAACTGCAAGGCAAAGCCGTAGGATACCAAGTCCAGCGCTACGAGTTTGATGCCAAGACCCGCACCTTTCATTCGTTGTCCTTTCTGCGGGCAAAGTTTGGCGATAAGCTCGTGCAAGAGAGTCTGCAGGCCAAGGCCTCGGATAAGTTCAAACCGATTTCTTACCAATACACTTCGCAAACCGGCGATGTGCTGCAAATGATCGATGCCACTTTTACCGGCGATATTATGAAAATCAAAGCGAGCGACGGCAAGAAGCTCGACACCAAAACCTTTAAAATCCCAAAGGGCACCTTCTTGAGTACGTTCTTGCCCTTCTTGTTGCTGACCCAGAAACTCGAGTCCGCTAAACCGTTCAAGTATAGTGCGGTAGCCGAAGAAGACGGCAACTCTTACGACGGACGCGCCATGGTTCAAAGTCATGAGCACACCCCCGGTTACGACTTGGTCACGCTGGTCAACAAATTTAAAGGCGACGAGTTCTATTCAAAAATGGCCATCGTCCCCGATCCAAAGAATCTAGATAAGAACACCAAAGGCGAAGTGCTTTCGGTTGAAATGCCCACCAAGGATGTCACCATCAAGTTAGTACCCCAGGCCAGTCTTGCGACTGAAGGGCAAATCGTGCCCAACACCACCTTGGCCAAAATTTTTGGTGGTATGCCGGTCGGGAAAATAAATTTGCTGGCCACTCCACCGGAAGTAGTGCCGGAGAAGAACAAAGCGACTCCGCCCAAGAAAGAGAAATAGCTTGAAGCTCTTTCTGCTGCGCAAGCTGCTCACCGCGCTGCCCTCGCTGGCTGGCGTGATTCTTTTAAGTTTTTTCCTGATCCACTTGGTGCCAGGCGACCCGGTGGACTTTGTGCTTGGCGAACAAGCCGATGCACGCGACAAAACCGCGCTCCGTCACGAGCTGGGACTCGACGCCGCCGTCAGTGACCAACTGCTCACCTATCTCACCCAGCTTGCGCGCTTGGACCTTGGGCGCTCAGTCCATTCAAAACAAAACGTATTTATAGAAATTCGCCGCGGCTTTGCCGCTACCGCCGAGCTGAGTCTGGCGGCACTGGCGCTCGCCATTTTGTGGGGCTTACCACTCGGCGTATGGGCGGCGACCCATCCCTATTCCTGGCGTGACAAGATGGGGGCCGGCCTGGCGCTGGTGGGCATGAGCGTACCCGGCGTGTTTCTTGGTCCCGCTTTGGTCTATGTATTTGCCATGCGACTGGACTGGTTGCCGGTGAGTGAACGCGGTGGCATCGAGCACTTGTTACTCCCCGCGCTCAGTTTGGCGCTGCCGCTCGGTGCGGTGATCCTGCGCATGACCCGCGCGGCGATGCTCGAGGTGATCTTTGAGGACTACATTCGCACCGCGCGTGCTAAGGGCCTCAGTGAACTCCGCGTATTTTTTCGCCACGCTCTTCGCAATGCACTGAGCCCGATTGTCACGATTGTTGGCCTGCAGTTGGGCGCGCTGCTCACCGGAACCGTGGTGACTGAAACCATTTTCGATTGGCCCGGTTTCGGCACGCTGCTGTTTAGCGCCATTCAACGCCGTGACTATCCGATGGTTCAAGCTTGCATTTTATTTGTGGCGTGCATCTACGTGCTGGTGAACGGACTCACCGATTTAGCTTACGCTTGGGCGGATCCGAAGGCGCGCGCATGAAACGTGCCCAGGCTTTACTCGCCTGTGGTTTTTCGATCGTCTTATTGATGAGCACCTGCGCGCTGTTCGCACCGTGGTTGTCGCCGCAAGACCCGGAACTCATGTCACTGCCCCAGCAATTTGAACGCCCCAGCTGGCAACATCCCTTGGGCCTCGACGAAAATGGCTCCGATATTCTAGCCAAGGTCCTTTATGGCGCGCGCGTGAGCTTGGCCGTCGCGTGGAGCGTGATCGCGATCAGCGGTTTGATCGGGCTAGTGGTGGGCTCGCTCGCAGGCTACTGTGGTGGCGGCATCGAGACCGCGCTGATGGGAGCGGTAGATATGGTTTACGCCTTCCCTAGTTTCTTGCTGGCATTGGCGTTGGTTGCGACCCTCGGGCCCTCGTTGAAAAATCTGATTCTTGCGCTCTGCCTCACGTCGTGGACCAGTTTCGCTCGCCTGGTGCGCGGTGAGATTCTGCATTTGAAAAACCGCGAGTATGTGCTGGCGGCGCGCGCGTTGGGCGCCACTCATGCGCGGGTTTTAGTGCGTCATCTGTGGCCAAATTTTTTTGGTTTACTGATCGTGCAAGCTAACTTTGCCATGGCGGGCACCATCGTCTCCGAATCGGGCTTAAGTTTCCTAGGCCTAGGGGTCCCGCCGGCGACACCCACTTGGGGTAGTCTTTTGAATTCAGGAAGGCGCGTGATGAGTGAGGCTCCACACATCAGTTTCGCGGCAGGTTTAGCGATTTTGACTATTGTTCTTGGCTTTAATTTGGTCGGCGACGGATTGCGTGATCTCCTCGACCCACGTCGGGCAGGTCGGACATAAAGGGCCCGACGGGCCCTAACAGGCTTTGATTTTCGCGACGTTCAATGATGCAATTTAAGTGTGCTAGACAAAATCGGCCAACTGCTCATTATTGGAATTCGCGACCGAGTCCTCACTCGTGATGAGGCCGAGTTCATCATTAAAAACAATATCGGCGGCGTTATTCTTTTCGCCCGCAACATCGAGTCGCCGGCGCAAGTTTATGAACTGATCACTTCGATTCAAAACGTGCGGCATAAAACCCGAGATAAACTTCCATTGTTTATTTCGGTGGATATGGAAGGTGGCCGGGTGATGCGCTTCAAAGCGCCATTCACGCAGTGGCCCGCGGTGGGCAAGCTCGGTCAAATCGACTCCACCTCGCTGGCGTTCAAGTTTGGTCTCGGCATGGCCACTGAGCTCAAAGCTGTGGGCATCAATCTGAATTTTGCGCCGTGCGTGGATGTTCTTACCAATCCAAAAAACACCGTGATTGGCGACCGTGCACTTTCGGTCGATCCGGAGAACGTGGCTAAATTGGCGTCGGCCCTAGTGCGCGGCTATATCAAAGGCGGCGTGATCCCGTGCGCCAAACATTTTCCCGGTCACGGCAATACTATGATTGATTCGCACGATGACCTGCCGGTAGAGCCCGCCGATCTCCAGCGCCTGCTTGAGGTCGAGCTTGTCCCGTTCAAAAAAGTTTTTCGCGCGCGCTTGGATTTAGTCATGACCTCCCATCTTAAGTTTCCTAAAATCGATCCCGAGTGGCCGGTCACTTTGTCAGAAATTTTCCTGCAGCAAATCCTGCGAAAGGAGCTGCGTTACCGGAGCCTCGTGATCAGCGACGATCTCGACATGAAAGCCCTCACCAATAACTATGCCGTCGCGCAAATTCCAGTCCGCGCGCTCCAAGCCGGGTGCGATATTTTGCTCTATTGCAATGAATTCGATCATCCTCAGATCGCCATTAATGCAATCGAAAAGGCGCTGAAAGAGCACAAGCTCACCGCCAAGCAAATTGACGAGAGTTACAATCGCGTGGTGACGCTTAAAAAAGATGTCCTTTCCGAGCCCGATCCACAGGCCTTTGCTAAAATTTCAAGTCTTATTGGCTCCAGCGAAAATCAAAGATTGGCCCAGGCCATTGCGAGCGGGGAAATTCCTGCAGATTTGCTTTCGAATTAATTTCAACAGGGCCGTGGCAGCCTCAGAATCAGAATCAGAATCGATACGGATATGCGGACTTCCTACTTCCCTACAACCGCCAGCTTGACATCCGCATATCCAGCCATCATCGAAGTATACATTACCTTTTGCAGAATCTCGTAGCTCAACCCACGATCCGCCTGCATCAAAATTTTGCCGTCAAATTCGAAAGCATCGTTCTGAGTGGAAATCGACTTTGCTAATTTCGCGCGCTCATCGAGGGCGTCAAACAGCGTGCGCAAGAAAGAGGGGTCATTGGCATCGGTACCCAGCGACGCCGGCAACCGGCCGTTTTCTAAAGCCATCACTTTTTTATCTTCGACGTAAACACCGTCTTGGGAAACAATTAACTTCACCACATCCACCGGCTCGATCAACGAGGACGACTCCGGCAGTTGCATCCCTTGCTTGGGCGTTATGTTGACGGGACTAGTGGAGTAAGTCTTGAGCAAGAACACCAATAAGATGACGAACATGTCCACCATTGACGTAATTTGAATCTTGAAGCTCGAGGGAGCCCGCCGATCCATATATTTTTGTAGTCCACGGCGTGCGCCCATATAGAATTCCTTTTTAGTTGCCAATCACATTGGCAAACAGAACATTCGGAAACATCAATTCAGTTTCAACCTTTTGCCCGCTCGCGGGATCCACGAACGCCACTTTTTTGGCCTCTGGAGTGCGGCGGAGCTTATCCATCACGATCACCAGTTCATTTAAGTTCACGTCAGCGTCAGGAGAGAGATCCACCCTGAAGACTTCAGCGTTTTTCTCTTTCAACGCAAAAGCGGCATGGTGCAGACCCTCCATATCCCAGGCATTGTTCTTATTGGGAACTTCCACCGGAGTGCCAGCCGCGCCATCTTTGGCCACCTCAAAAGTAAAACCCTTGGCTTTCGATACTTTCAAAGTCACCACCGTGGGTGATTTGTCATTGGCCCGTTGCGCGGCTTCGGCCACCACTTGCGGCACCGTGGTGTCGATCATCTTCACTTGCACGAATGCGATACTCAACAGTAGCAGTGGCACGATCGACACGATGATGTCGAGAATCGGCGCCAGGTTTAAATCGAAAGTGGCGTCGCCACTTCTGGTTTTCATCGTGCGCACGTTAGGAGACCTTGGTTGGGGGAGGAGTCGAAATCTTTTTCATGCCCTCAGCGTTTAAATTGCTCGGATAAGCCGTGAGGCCTTTGTAAGGCATATAAATTCGTGACTTCATGGCTTCCATGATTTTTTGCGAACACTGGTCGATCTCGTTAAACAACTGACCTTGTTTAGCGTGCAGAAAGGAGTAGGCAATCATAGTCGGAATCGCGAACATTAGGCCCAACATTGTCGCGGTCATTGCGATCGAAATGCCCTCGGCCAAAAGGGTTTGTTTTTGTGCGACATCCGCAAAACTTACGGCGCGAAAGGCGGTGATCAGACCGATCACGGTGCCGAGCAAACCAATTAGAGTGACCACGTTGGCGACCATGGCCAAATGGCCTAGGCTCTTCATCAATTTTGGCGCAGTCTCGCTCGCGGCGATATCCAAAGCCGTGCCCATGGCTTCATCATCGCGATCGGCTTTTTCTAATATTTTCTTGGTGACATAGGCGAGCGGCTTTTTCTCGTTGGCGGCGCAAAAGGTAATGGCCTGCTCGATCTTGTCTTGCTCAATCAGCGCCATAACTTGCTTAAGGAATGGGCCCACAGGCAGTGAGAACTCCAAGAAAAGCGCGCGGTAACGGTCAAAGACTAAGACTAGCCCAAAGACTCCGACAATCATGATACAGGCGTCGATGATTTTATAGTTATTCAAAAAGTTCAATACAGTATCCATTGTCTTATCTCCTAATCATTGAATTCACATACAGGCCTTTCGGCCCGGTCCCACCAAACTTTAAGGCCGAGCGCATAAGATCCTTGGTGCGAACCCATCCCCCATGAAACCCTTCGAAAGTTTGAAAAATCACACAACAATTCGACAGCGGAAAAATCTTGTGGAAATTCGCCCAAACTTTAGACAGCGCCGAATTTTGCCTCAAAATGAATATTGTTCAGGCCGCCCGAGCCCTATCGGATTTATTTAGGCGCGGGCCTTGGCGCTGACTTTGCTCGCTAATGGCCGTGAGCAAGACGCTTCTTCTCCTCTTAACCGCTTTATCCGGCCCCGCAAGTTTCGGCGGCAATATCGACTACATCAGCCCGCTCCGCCAAACCGAGTTGGAAACGCTCTTTGCCCAAGCTCAGTTTAACCCCAAGAAAGACCTTTCGCGCCTGCGTGAGAAGACATGGACCTGCTCCCTTTACGGTATTCGCAGTCACATGCAAATCGAACGTGGTCTTAGGCTCTATCGTTGGAACGGCCCGCTTTGGCACAACACCGGTGCGCAAGCCGTGAGTGAATACCAACTCGAGGCCTCGGCTTTGGTCGGCGTCAAAGCGCGGCTGGAAGATCAAGTGAAGGTCACCGAGGATGGTCATTTGGTTTCACGACTCTCGTTGAGTGCAGCACCCAAGACTATTCTCGCCTACGCCTTCTGCGATAGCCTCTAGCAGCTTGACAGATTTGCGCCGAAATCACTTAATGGTTTTTCATGGAATGGATACTCATCGCCATTTGCCTCTGTCTCAATGCGCTCTTGGCCGCGGCCGAGATGGCGTTCGTAACTTTGACCCGCTCACAAATTAAAGAGTTGGTCAAATCCGGAAAACGCAGCGCCGAGACGCTTCTCGCTTTGCGTGAAAATCCGGAACGCACGTTGTCGGTCATGCAGGTGGGAATCGGGTTGGTTGGCGCTCTGGCCGCGGCGGTCGGCGGCGCGGAAGCTCATCAAAGTTTAGCTCCATATCTTATGGAGAAATTTGATCTGGGTTTGCAATCGGCACGTATTTTGTCGCTGGTATGTGTGGTGATTCCCCTGACTTTCGTCAACGTAATTTTCGCAGAGTTAGTCCCGAAGACCCTGGCGTTGCGCAATCCGCTGAAAATTGCGCTGGTGTCGGCGCGCTGGCTGATGACCCTCGATCGTATTTTTCTCCCGGTGGTGGATTTTCTCGAGTGGTCTACAAAAAAAGTTTTGTTGGTATTCTTTCCCAAAATACGAGCGGTCCCGGCGGTGCCCAGTTCCGATACTGTCGAACTGGATCAACTCTCATCTCAAACGCGACAGTATGTGCTCAATCTGGTAGGGCTTGAAAAAAAGCGCGTGCGCGACATCCAAATGCCCTGGAATCAAGTGGATCACGTTTATTTCACCCAAACCATTTCCGAAGTTGAAGCCGTCGCGCTGCGCTCGGGTCACACCCGGCTGCCCGTGCTTTCCGACTCGCAAGTTTTCGGGATCATCAACACCAAGGAACTTCTGGCCCTGATCAAATCCGGCAGCGACAAATGGTCGCAGATTGTACGCCCAATTCCGCGCGCGCAAGATCATGAAACTCTGCTCAAGGCGCTGCGCCAGATGCAAGAAAAGCGCAGTCACTTAAGCGCGGTGTTCGCCGGCACCGCGCTGGTCGGGATTGTCACGATGGAGGACGTGCTCGAAGAAGTGATCGGTGAGATTTATGATGAAGACGACGATGGAGCACTCAAGCGCATTTTGAGTACGGTGGGGCGCCTTCGCGCACCTAAAAATTAGGGCCCAATTACCCAAATCGCCCTGTAATATAAGCCTCCGTTTTAGCCTGAACCGGATTCGTAAAAATCTGCTGAGTCGGGCCGAATTCAACTAACTCACCCATGTACATAAACGCCGTGTAGTCAGAAATCCGCCCGGCCTGGTGCAGATTGTGGGTGACCATGATGATCGTTACCGATCTTTTGAGCTCGGTGACTAGCTCTTCGATATGGCCGGTGGAAATCGGATCAAGCGCCGAGGTCGGTTCGTCGAGTAACAAAATTTCTGGTTTGGTGGCCAGGGCACGGGCGATACACAACCGCTGCTGCTGGCCGCCCGAAAGCGCCAATGCACTCGTGCGTAAGCGGTCCTTCACTTCAAACCACAGGCCGGCTTGAACCAAGGCTTCTTCCACTGATCTTTCTATGGACGCGCGCCGCTTCACACCCCGCACTCTTAAGCCGTAAGCCACATTTTCAAATATCGATTTAGGAAAAGGATTGGGCTTTTGGAAGACCATGCCGATGCGCATGCGCACTTCCATGGGATTCAGGTGCGCAGCCAAAATATTTTTATTCTCAGGCAACAGACGGATTTCGCCTTGATAGCGATTACCCTTGTAGAGATCATGCATGCGGTTAAAACAGCGTAGCAGTGTGGTCTTGCCGCAGCCTGAGGGGCCGATCAATGCCGTTAGCGCATGTTGAAAAATGGGCAGCGAAATGTCGTGCACGACTTTTTTTTCGCCATAGAAAAAACTTAGCTTCTTAATTTCCGCGGTGAGTGGTCGATCCATTCCCTATCGAATGGCGGAATCGACTACGTTTTTAAGCGCCTCTTGGTTTTTCACGCCGTGGAATTCCAACCGCACCCGGCGATTCAGCAGTAGCGCCGCGGGTTTCATCGAATGGCTCAACAGGCCGGTTTCGCCCTTGCCCTCTTCTTTGATATGCGAAGACTTCACACCGGCCGCGATCAGCTTTTCTGAGATCACTTTGGCCCGACGGACAGAAAGTTTGTAATTGTATCGCTCAGTTCCGCGTTGATCGGTATAGCCCACCACGGTCACGCGCTCGAAGAGATGCTGGTTGTCGGCGAGCGAACGCGACAAGCGCTTGAAATATTGCGCGGATTGCATCGTCATGTGTACGGAGTTGGTATCAAAGTGCACGAGTTTGGTGTTGATGTGAAAACTGCGCATGGCTTGTTCCGCCAAATGTGGCGCCACCGCGGCACTCGGTTCAGCTACGGGTGCCGCGGGCTCGACTGCGGCAACCTTTGCGCCGTTGCCAAAACTCACTTGTAATTCCGCCATCACTGTATTCACTGGTCCACCGTTTAAACCCATGCTGGTCATGGCCCGGCCGCCCACTCGCACCAGGTACTCATCGTTGTAGGTGAATTCTTTGAGAGCTTGGGCACCAATAAATGATGCCAGGTTTTCATTGTTCGATTGGTAACGATGGGGATTGTCGATCAAAGTATTCCAGATCGCGCCGAGCTGCCAGCGATTGGTAAACACATAGCGCCCCGCAAGTTCGGAATAAAAGGATTGAATGGTGTCGGAACCAGAACCTTGTTGCGTAAGAAATTCGTTGTGTAATCCAAGTCCGAGATCCGCGACCCAGTTCGAACCATTGGGCATTTGTTCGAAATAGTAAGACCCCAAAATTTTCACATGACCCGGGACTCCGCCGGTGCGGCTGGTGTCGTTATGATCCATCGCACCAAGCCCGACGCCGATCAATGGCCACAAACCCTTGGGTTTATAAATGTCGCCCTTCTGAGAATCAAGTTTGAAGGCTGACAAGCCGCTTTCCGCCGCTAGCGCGGACAGTGAGCCCACCAAAAGCAGTACATATAAGAAGCGATTGCAAAAGAAACTCATGACAACTCCCCCCCGGACGGAATCAAGTGTAAGGTTATAATTAGCGGATGACGCGGGCTTTAGCAAGGTCTTATACTTTCGCTATGTCACGCAAAGAGCCTGGAAGTACTGGCAAAGTTCGCGTCGGCCTGCTCTTTGGCGGCCGCTCGGGCGAACATGAAGTAAGCATTGCCTCAGCCCTTTCGGTCTATAAGTTCCTCGATCCCGCAAAGTATGATGTGACGCTGATTGCTATCGATCCCACCGGTCGCTGGGTGTTGCCGGATCCCGCACCCCTTCTGGCTCAGGCCGCAAATCCCATGCACGTGCGTATCGCCGAGAGCAAAGAAGATTTTAGTGTTGTGCCTTACCCCAATAAAACTCAGCTGGCTTCACTCGCACCTTCGAGTCCCACGCAAATTCCGCGCGTCGACGTGATTTTTCCAGTATTGCACGGGACTTATGGCGAGGACGGCACCGTGCAAGGGCTGCTAGAGCTCGCGCAAATTCCTTACGTCGGATCGGGGGTTTTGGGTTCGGCTCTGGGAATGGACAAAGAAGTGTCACGGCGGCTTTTAAGCACGGCCGGTATCGCGACAGTCCCGACCCTTTGCCTCAGGCACTACGAATATCAAGCCGCAAGTGAAGCCGTAGAAGCGCGCATATACAAAGAATTTGCCTTGCCAGTCTTTATCAAACCCGCCAACGCCGGCTCTTCGGTCGGAGTGCATAAGGTAAAGAAGGCGGACGATCTTGCTCCCGCTTTGCGCGATGCCTTTGCTTTCGACTCCAAAGTGCTGGTGGAAAAAGCCGTCTCCGCGCGCGAACTTGAGATTTCCGTCCTTGGCAATGACCATCCCAAAGTCAGCGTCGTGGGTGAAGCGATACCTCATCACGAGTTCTATAGCTATGAAGCCAAGTATTTGGATGAAAACGGAGTGTCGTTCCGCATCCCCGCACAAGATGTGCCTGAGGCGATTCTGGCGCAAATAAATACATGGGCGATTCTGGCGTTTCGAACGCTCGAGTGTCGTGGCATGGCCCGAGTCGATTTTTTTCTCGATCGCGACAGCGGCAAGCTCTATTTGAATGAGATCAACACCATTCCGGGTTTCACTTCGGTGAGCATGTATCCAAAAATGTGGGAGGCTAGCGGTTTGAGCTATGCCCACTTACTTGACGAATTAATTCAACTGGCGCTGCAAAATCATCAGATGCGGCGGGCGCTCAAAACGTCCTACGATCGCCCTTAAATTTATTTTCGAGACCACTGGACTCAAGTCTAGGTCCCACCCATCCGATGGTTTGGTAACTGAGGAGAAACTATGTCTCTCTATGATACACAAAGTGTCTATGATTTCCTTTTGCACACGCCGGAAGGCGGACTCCGTAAGATATTGGTCGACAAAAATAAGATGACCGATGTGCATCTCAATCTGCTGGTCAAAATCGTGCGCACCTGCACGGAAGGGCAGTTCGCCGATCACTTTGAAAAACAAGACTTCCCCAAGCTGCGCATGAGTCCCGCCGAAACTAAAATCAAAGAGGTTTTTTGGCGCGACTGCACGGCTATGCTGGTTGAGCGCGGACTGCTACAACTGGTTTCGGAAC
>JANXMF010000204.1 GCA_025354795.1 Pseudobdellovibrionaceae bacterium | reverse complement strand
GTATTGCCAAAGAATTTTTTAAGACGGGAGTTGACTGGTCCCTTGGCATTGAGCTGGTAAAGATGCGCGGTTTCATGGGTAGCGAGCGAAAGACCCCACGAGGTCGCGGCCATTCCCTCGGCTGCGGCCGCGCCGGAGGGGAACCACACGCTTTTTAAATTCGGGCTGACCGTGGCGTACCCATTGGTCACTTGCTGACGGGGAGAGGTGAGAATCAAGTCTTCGCGCTCGTCGAGCTTCCAGCCAAAACTCTGCTCATAGTTGGCGCGCACAGTGGCCAGATAGGTTGCAATCTCTGCCATCACACCCCGGCCCGCGGAATCGTAAACATACTGAACGGGTTGCGCCGGATCCAAGCCCAGCTGCTCGCTGCGCACGCGGTAGTACGGGCCGTCACCCGGTTGAACGACACCTGCGGAAACGTTCAAACTCACCAGCAAGAAAAGGCATAGATAACGCATCCTTTACTTCTGAACGATTGTGACATCGATGTCCATCAGAGCATGCCTTTGGGTAAGGCAATTTTTCAAAACGGGGATTCTACTAATGCAATGTGTCTTTTGGCGTGCTAATCCTATTCTCGGTTGGTTACGCGCTTGGATTTTTTAATTGCAGAGCGTCCATTGAAAATCGCAAGGATTTGAAGTATATACAATCATTAGCTCAAATGCTTCGCGATCTTCAGGCCGCAAAATCTGAGGATCCGACGAGCGTACGTACACATGGCCAGCACCGTTGCTGAGCCGCGAACACCGGAGGCCCAGATGCTCAATTCCATAAACAGTTTAGATTTGTTACGCAAACCACAAGAGGTAAAACCCTTATTACAGAATGTCGATATCGATGATGATTTCAGCCTCCTTGATTCAATCGACAACATTTTGGATCTCGATGAAGAGCGTTATCCGCGCTTCACTCTTGCTAAGAACAAAGCGCGTTTTCTACGCATGCTCAGCTGGTATAAGAACAAAGAAGAGTGGTTGGATGTTGCGCCTTTGAGCGGCGTGAACAAACTTTTTAAGCAGCAAACCAAAGAGCTTGAAGGCATTCGTTCGAGCAAACTGGATTATGAAATGGAACTCGAGACTGGAACACTTACCCCGTCGCAACGTTCGTATCGCCGTGATGAGCTGAAGATGTGTAAGGTGCAGGAGAAAATGGCTGTGCATTTAATTTCTAAAATGCAGGTTAAGATTAAATCCGGCCGCCGCTAAAATTCAATATAGACGCTTCTTGCTGCGGGGAATTCTGGTTGCTTGTCGGTCCATTTTCGCAGTAGTTTATGACTCTGATACGAAGCGATCCTTTTGCCAATTCGGAGCCATTTCAGTCTTGCCCAGCTGCTTTAAAACTGGCCAAGACCTCCTTATTTGGAAATTGGTCCACTGCGTACGCCAGCCCTCATGCCCTATGTGACGAAAGCTCTAGGAGCTCGGTTTCCCATCGTTCCACCGCCCCGGCAGAAACTGCCACAACGCCTCGAAATAAAACACGTGAGATTTCAATAAGTTATACCAAAATGAGAGAGTCCAGGCATTTTTTTCCTCATATTCCCAGAATTAGCCGCCGATAAGTTACTTGTGAGCCATCCTTGGCTTGCTTTGGAACATATGAGAGGGCGGGCAATGCCTGCTTCTTTTTAAAACGTGGAGGTAAATCAATGGCACGTACTATGTTGATCTTGGTCGGAGACGATCGCGAACAATGCGAAAAGCTTAAGGCCGTGGGTCAGGGGATGGGTTGCACCGTTCAGCAATTCACGCCCGCAGAATGGCAAAGAAGTTTAGTGGATCAAGGCGCACGCAGCCGCTTGATGGGAGAAATTCCGGCACTAAGCATCGGCTCGAGCCCGGTCAACTCGGAAGGCGGGGGCAAGGTCTTGCAATTTCCGCAAGCGTCAACGACCGGAGGCGGCGATGACCATAAGATTCGCACTATAAATGAGTGGGAAAGCATTGCTATTGAAAATGCCATCCACGAATTCGGCGGTAACCTCACTGAGGCCGCAAAAGCCTTGGGCATTGGACGTGCCACACTTTATCGCAAAGTGAAGCAGTACGCGATTGATCCCTCGAGCGCCCGCCGCAAACGTGCCGCTTAATCTAATTATTGACCGCCATTGATAGCCGACGTTTCATTGAACAATGAAGCGTCGGTTTCTATTTTTCAGCCTCTTTGTCGCCAGTCTCTCCCTAGGTATTTTCATAAACCGTGTGAGCCGCTTGCGCGAAGTCTATCGCAGCATCTGCGATCTCAGTGAAGAGCACTTCTATCGCGATGACGACCACCTCGAGGACTGGCTCAGCAAATGCCATCGTCACGCGGCCCAGTTCCCGCTGACGGGGAGTGTGGAGTTGTTCATGGACGACGTGCAACAGCTGATGGGCGAGCTCAAGGTCTCGCATTTCTCCATCTACAGTCCGGTCCAGGAGGGACGTCTGTGGCGAAGCGAGTCTCTCGATACCGGCCTACGCGCGCGCTTTATCGAAGATCATCTGGTGGTCTTTCAAGTGATCAAGGCCAGTGCCGCCGATCGGGCGGGCTTTCGCAGCGGTGACGACATCGTGCATGTGCCGGGCATCGATCAACTGACGCCGTGGGGAGCGGAACATCGCTCAGGAGAATACCAGCTTCGCCGGGGTAATAAGACGCTGATACTCACAGTGGTGGCTGAGCCTTTGGTCATTGACGAATCGCCGCAGTTGACTGCGCTCAATGTGCGCACGGCCCGGCTGGAGATTCCCAGTTTTCGTTCAGAGTTCTTCGCCCAAAAATCTTGGCGTGAAATGGCGGAGAGGCTTTTGCCGTTTCAACATTTGATCGTCGATCTGCGCGACAACGTCGGTGGCAATTTTGCGGCAATGTTGCGTGCGCTTTCGGTGCTGCAATGTAGTGGCCATCTCGCAGGAATTTTAGTGCAGCCGCGCTTCCCGACTCGCGCTCAAGCCGATCTCGACGACAACACTTCCGATGAATATCAAATCGGGGAGTTAAATCATTACCGCAAACTGCATTTGCGCACCTTTAAAGGGTATCCGTGTTTTCGTGGACGTGTAACCGTCCTCACGGACGCTTACACGTCTTCGGTGAGTGAGATTTTTACTTCGAGTCTTTTGCATCGGCCGGGCGCGCGGGTGTGGGGCCAGCATACTGCCGGTGATGTGGTGCTGGCGGTGTTTTACGACTTGCCGGGGTTGGGCGCGGGTTATAGTTTTTCAATTCCGGAGGCGGTGTTTTATACTCCCGATGGTCATCAGTTGGAAGGGCAAGGGGTGTGGCCGCAGCGGGAGCTTTATTATGATTTGAATCAGGCTCTGCACGGCGTGGACAATTGGGTGCGGGCGGCGTTTTAACCTTTGTTAGACACTCATGGTGACGCTATTGTTCAGTTCACTGCTCGCCAATTCGATGTGTCCGAATAGGGTTGATTTCAAATTTTATAAGGTCAAGGAGGGGCCAGACAAAAAGCGCCATGTCTACAACTGCAACTATTCTTCTGATGCACGCACAGCTCCCGGAGAATCCGATATCGAAGGTGCAGATGCTGCAACTTTTAAAGAAATTCAAAATTTGATCACACGTATTTTGGCGGCATTTTACGCAATCTCGTCGACCAACGCAGCGTCGAGCTAATGTATACTCATCTTGAGCAGACCTATGCCGAGCATAAATAGCTGCGGAGGAAAAAAACCTGAAAGCGGAAACCGCTCAAGCGGCCTGCGAACGCCTAGGACAAGAATATCTACGGGCGAAAAGCCCAGCACAAGGCCTACTTGTACTCGTACATCTTCAGTCGATGTTTATGTTGGCAAGCTGTGGTTGCCGAGCAACTGCGTCGGTCCTCCGATAGAATTTCGGCCAGCTCGTCTTAAAATGGAAGTTCGATTGTGCTGAAAAACGAGAGCGCATACTGCGAAAACTTTTTGAATGCGAAGCCCTCGTTTATCAAAATGGAATTGTCCCTTCCTAAAAAATAAAAAAAGAGCTCAAGTCTTTCGTTCAAACGCCGATTAAAGAGTCAACTGTATTTTCACAACCTGAGTTTGAAATCGTGCATGTAGGGTCCATACAAAAGCTCAGCTTTGTGCTCTAAGAATCAACTTAGAGCATTTAAGTCATGCCCTTTTAATCCCAAAGGGAATTAGAGTCACTTACCCATCAAAATCCCAATTGCTGCGGCGTGACCCGCAAAGAGTACCTGGAACGTTCAGCGCAAACCGAAGCATGATGCACAAACTCCTCGCCCAATTTCTGTTTACCCTTCTGCTTCAGCCGCCCGCCCGCCGCCAAAAAAGTATCGATGGTTTTCGCGTCTTCCTGACAAGCCTTAATAAAATGCGGCAGCGCCTTGATGTCATCCCCAATTTCAAATTGCGCCTGCGCCAACCCAAAGTGTGAGCGTCCTGCCGTACCGTCGGCTGCGAGGGCCGAATTAAAATAGCGCCCCGCCACCGGCCAATTTTTTTTCTTAAGGTACATCATGCCCGCGGCCCACTGAATAAACTCCGACTTGGGAAATTTCTTGGCAGCCGAGACAATGTCCGTCTCGGCAAGCTTGTCCTCGCCTTGATCGCCCAGTGCTTGCACCAAAAACACGTAATTGTCGGGATATTGCGGTGCCAGCTGAATGGCGGTGCGACAATTCGTCACCGCTTGATCCAGAAAGCCGTCGTTGGAATCCAGACGACACAGCTCACGAAATAATTCCGGGCGATTGCCAAATTTGCCAATGCCTTCGTTGATCAATTCGCGGGCTTCGTTGTTGGCCTTCATCTGCAACAACGTCGTCATAAGAATATTAAAGCCGGCCTTGTAAGTGGGATTGAGCGCTAAACAGCGGCGCAGGTGTTGGATGGCCGAAACCTCCAAGTCCTTCCTTTTCTCCGAGTCTTTGGTGACGCTGGCCTGCTTAATGAAGGCCTGGCCCAGCAGCACATGCCACTGAAAATTTTCATTATCCTTGCTCACCAGTAGATTGAGCACGCGGGTTTCATTGCTATAGTCTTCGCGTGTGGAATAGGCGCTGGCTAGAGCGAGAAAGCCGGGGGCGGGAAGCTGGTCGGTGTAGGAGTTGAGTAAGTCGATGACTTTTTGGGCACGGGCGTTTTGCAAATAAGCATTGGCGAGTCGAATGCGCGTGCTGAGATGATTGGGATTGGCGACTAGGTCTTTTTCCATCGCCTCTTGCGATTGCGCCATCGCTTGCAGGCTAAAAATAATTCCTAGCAAAAATTGCGTCATGAGTTTGAGTTTAAGGGTGCGGGTAGTTTTAGACTAGGCATTTTTATAGTCCAGGTTCTAGCGGCCTGGTACTGGCGGCGGCGGCGGTGCACCTGGTGGTGGAGGTGGAGGTGGCGGCACATCTTTCACCGAACTGCCATCGTTTGAAAAAGTGATGACCGCGACTGGGGTAGGGTCGACGAAAGCATTTTGGTGATCCTTGACTTTGGAATTGAGCGCGGGGTGGCTGGCGTTGGCACTCATGTAGGCATCAAATGTCATATTGGACGGCTTCATTGCGGGTACTGGTTTTGCGCCGGCCGCCGGTTTGCGCGTGGCTGGCGCGGCCAGGCTTGTTGAAGCTAAGGACATTAGCCCAGTGAGCGTAAGGCTTGCTATTGGGAGCGCTATTAAACGTCTCAACATGGGTGATTTACTCCTCAACTGAACCCTTATTCTAGCCGATGCATTTAGGTAATGCAAAGACTGCGCGCGAGCTTTGGCAATGGAATGGCCGTCAGCGTTTATAACGTGGACGCCTGAGCAAAAGGCATTCACTGGCACCAGTCTCATTTTGAGACAGAGGCGGTGACAGTTTTAGCTCACCACTGATTAAACTCTGTACGCCGACACCCGGTTTAAAGGCCGGGCCGCCCGGCATGGCTCTCGCTTTAGTCACTTGCAGGAGGAAATGCGTATGAGTGACAAGTCAGTACCCAATAATGTGCTTCAGTTTCCCGGTAAGAAAAGGGATAGCGAGGAACAATCGTCTCAACCCGGTCATCCTGCTGTTCCCCCCAAGCTCGCTCCGGCTAAAGGCCGCAAGGGCAAAGCTGCATCGACCATCGCGGTGCTGGCGATTGCCTTTGCAACCGGTGCAGTCAATCACTTCGCTTTTCAAGGACCTGTAATGGCCACTGACCTTGCCTCCACTTCCGTCGATCCCGCTCGCGGAATCGCCAGCGTGGACGCGGCTAAATGGACGCGCGATGCGGATTGGGAAAAACAATTGGCGGAACGCCTGGCCGCACCGCAAGTGCGCGACCTAGCATCGGTCGGAATTGGCCACGCTCCCACGCGCGAAGACAAGCTGCATTGGGGAACTCTGGAAGAGTACTACCATTTTAGTTATTCCGAAGGTGAAGGCCACAATATCAAGTCCATCGATTTGCCCGATCCCACCACCACTCCGGCCTATGTTTCGGATCGCAACAAATTTTTAAGCGACTACGGAACCTTATTTTTTAGCGACTACGATTCGGCCGTACTTAAGTCGGTGGAAGTCAGCCACGACACCACAATCGAGCTGTTTACTTTGCTCGATAAGGACAAACGTCCAAGTGCGGAAGTGCGTTTTACGCTCGATAATTTCAAGCGCCTGCTGTCGCTTAAAGTGGAACCTAAACAAATTTAGAAAAGCCTCATTTCAAGGCCATAATTGACCGATAGTTCAGTTATGGTCATTCCGGATTATTCGCCCGGCCGCAAGGCCTCCCAGCCCGAATCTCAGCCCCAACCTCTGTCTCCGCGCGCGGTTGAGTTGGCGCGCCCGCTAGACCGCTTGGCCGCCGTGATCGTCGATGTGTTTGTGCTTTTGGTACCCGTTTACATTCTGCTCAGCGCACCCTTTAAAAAATGGCTGACCGCGAGCTTTATTTTGGGTTCGGAGCCTGAATTTATCGGCCTGATCGCTTGCATGGTGGTGCTGGG
>JANXMF010000189.1 GCA_025354795.1 Pseudobdellovibrionaceae bacterium | reverse complement strand
CCGAGAACCGTAAGCGTCCGCCGAGGCCCTCGCGCAACCTTGAGTAAAGCAGGCGGTCGAGGAGGGCCCGGCGCGGCCAACTGATCCATGAGCCAGAGGGTTTTTGTAACCACGTAAAAATTTTTCGTCTGAGGGGATGGCTCTGCAGCTGAGTCAGAAGGCCGCTATAGATTTTTTCGAAGATACGTGGAACGCCGATGATCACGGTGGGTCGAGTTTCGAGCAGGTTGGCACGCAGGCGGTCAATGCTCTCGGCAAAGTTCAGAGTGAAGCCGCAATACACATGCAGCCACAGTTCGACTCGTCCCAAGACGTGCGCGTAAGGCAAAAAACTTAAGGTGGAGTCGGTGGGCGAAATGGGGAAAGTCTGAGCGACGGCTTGGACCTCGCTCAAGATTTGTGCATGGGTGAAGACCGCGCCCTTGGGTTCGCCGGTGGTGCCGGAGGTGTAAACAATAGTGGCGACATCGGTGAGTTTATTTTTACCGATGTAACGCGCGAACAATCCGGATTGGTCGGCGTGGGCCTTGAAGCCGGCATTGATGAAATCGTCCCACTGCAGAATTCCGGGGGTGGGTTCAGACTGCGGCTGGATACAAACCACATGTTTAACGCTTTTACATTTTTTGGTGAGGCCTTCCCATTTGCGCAATTGCGCCGCATCCTCCACGATCAAAAGCCGAGCTTCGCTGTCTCTCAAAATGTATTCGATTTCTTCAGGCCGGCTACTTTGGTACACCGGCACGGTGATGGCGCCGACACCAAGAATAGCAAAATCCAAAGCCGCCCATTCCCAGCGCGTATTAGACAACACCGCGACCCGGTCACCGGCCTTGATGCCGCACTCGAGGAGGCCGAGCGCCGCACCTTCGCTGCTGCGAAAATAATCCTGCCAATTGAATTCAATCCACGTTTTGTGGCGTTTAAAGCGCAGGGCGATCCACTGCGATGGGCGTTCAAAGGTGTCAAGAAAGTGCTGGGTCAAAGGCTTTTTACTCATAAGGTATGAGGCCCTTAGCACGAACGGCCGATAGGGTCTAGTTTTTAGCGATCATCTTGTGAAGAAGGAATGCGTGCGGGTCGGTGCGGATTGAGCTGAACACTCTTGCGTTTGTCGACCGCAATATTCACCGTGGCTTCGTCGTAGAAGGCGCCATTAGCAGTGGTGGCGCGAATGCGCAGATTGGTATTGGCCGCGACCGGGAGTTCGCGGATCGGTTTGCCCTGCTGCTGAAGCTCCACATCGTTGACAAAAATACGTGCCTCTTGGGGCGGCAGAATATCGATATCTAAGTAGGCGATGTTCATCTTGATAAGATTAAACATCAGGCGCCGGCCGGCTTTTTCCTTGGTCACGTCGCGCATGTTGGTGTCGACAAATCCGTGTTTGCGAATAGTGATGTTAAAAGAACCGTGGGGAATTTCGATGCGTCCTGGCGTGGTGAGGCCGGTAGATTTGTCATTGATCAAAATCTCCGCGCCCGACGGATTGCTGATCACGAGCATGGCCAAAGGATCGTTACTGCTGGGGTCAGGCGGCGGGGGTGTGGGTGCCGGCGGGGTGAGGCCAACGCTGGGCATGTCCTTAATATGGATGTCGCCAATGAGCGCCACATGAAAGCTATGGAGCACGGGATCCGTCACAGTGATGACATTTGTCATCATCGGCGTAAAATATTTGACCAGATATGCATAGACACTGAGGCACAGCAGCAGGAATACCATAAACGTTGCAAAGCGAGCCGGTGTGGCCTGTTGATCCGAATGCGGCTCGCGCGAACGCGTGGTCGAGCGGCTGGGCTGGCTGCGGTTTCTCCAGCTGATGGAAGGTGAGCTGAAATCCTCACTTTCCACTTCACTGGGGGCTGGCAGCGGTTCCGGCAGCTTCGGCTTGACCTGGACACTGCGGGTCATCTCCGCGGCTATTGCTTTTTCGTTAAGTACGGGCTCTAGGGTATTCTCTTGGGTTATCGAGCGCAGCAGCGGGTGGTCCGATTGCGAGGTCGGGGTGGTGAGTATGCTGAGGTCGGTATTGCGCGTGGCCACGGTGACTAAACTGTTCTCTTGGTTCTCGGCGCGCGCTGGCTGGAGTTTTTGCGCATGGATGCTCTCGACGCTTAAGACTTCGCTTGGCATACTCACTTGTGAGCTGGTTTTGGTGGCGATGACAGTGTGATCTGGGGGACGGCTCGGGAGGGTGGACGCCACGGTGGTGTTGCCTAAATTGATCTTCGAATATTCCACCAGGCGCTTGCGCAGCGACAAGATCTCGTCGGCAAAGACTGATTTGATGAACACGGAAAAGTCTTGGGCGCTGAAGTCGGGGTACTGACGGTTGAGAAAACGGTTGAGATCGCGATGCAAGGCCGCGCCGGTTTGATAGCGCAGATTGCGGTCGCGGGCCAGCGCCTTTTGCACCACGCGTTCGATTTCCGGATGGATATTGGGATTCACTTTGCGCAGCGAAGGAATCTGGCAGTCGCGAATTTTTCTTAAAGTGTTGGCTTCATTGTTGGCAAAAAACAATCGGTCGTTGGCAAGCAATTCCCACATCACGATGCCGAGCGAGAAAATGTCGGTGCGCAGATCGACCGGTTGGCCTTCGGCTTGTTCGGGGCTCATGTAACCAAACTTGCCTTTGAGGGTACCGGCGCGCGTGGTTTCAAGCTGGCTTTCGGCCTTGGCGATTCCGAAGTCGACGATTTTGACTTCACCTTCAAAGCTCATCATCAGATTTTGCGGGCTGATGTCACGATGGGTGATGTTGAGCGGCTTGCCGGTGCTACCGTCGATGCAGCGGTGGGCGTGGTCTAAGCCGCCGCCAACTTCTTTGATCATGTAAACGATCTGATCGGCGGAAAATTGCAGCGCCGTCTTTTTCATTTTATTTAAAATTTGGCGTAGGTTGCGGCCTTCGACGTAATCCATGACCAGGTAGAACTGACCGTTCTCAACGCCGAACTCATGGATGGAAACTATATTGCTGTGGTTGAGATTAATGGCAATCTTGGCTTCGTCTTTGAACATTTCAATAAATTCAGGACTGTCCGCGTACTGCGGAAGAATGCGTTTGATGGCAAAAAATTTGCCAATGCCCGCGGTGCCAGTGCCGCGCGCCAGGAAAACTTCGGCCATACCACCGGTGGCCAACTTTTCCAAAAGCACATATTTTCCAAAACTCTCATATGATGACACATTAGTAATTTCGGAAACTTAAAGGCGAAGCTTGAACTTTTCCGGCGCTTCTTTACAGTAACAAGATGTTGTGGATCGGGATCACTGGACCAATGGGAAGCGGCAAATCGACGGTGGCCGACCAATTGCGCCAAATTGGTTTTGAGGTGTTGGACGCGGACGCTTTTGCGCGCGATATTTTACGTCCAGGGAGTTTAGGTGAAGCAGAAGTCCTTAGGTCCTTTGGCCAGGGTCTAGTCGGTAAGGACGGTCGTTTGGACCGTGCGGCGCTCGGGCGTTTGGTGTTTGCGGACTCTACGAAACTGCAGCAGCTCGAAAAATTGATTCACCCACTGGTGCGGGCGGCGGTGGCCGCGCGACGAGCCGAGCTTGAGGCGGCGGGACATAGCGCCGCTTTTTATGACGTACCGTTGTTGTTTGAGAAAAACATGGCCGCGCTTTTTGATCATGTGTTGGTGGTGAATGCGCCGGAGGCAGTGAGGAATGCGCGGGTGAAAGCGCGATCGAAGTTGAGTGACGAGGAAATATTGCTGCGGAACTCGCGGCATTTGTCGGCGGCGCAAAAAGAGGCGATGGCGTCGGCGGTCATTGTGAACTCAGGGTCGTTGGCCGAGCTGCGTTTGGAGATTCTGCGCGCACTTAAGCAAATACGTGTGAGCGTCCCGAATCCTTGACAGGCTGTTCTAATTTCGACCAGATCTTACGATCTCTGTGAGGCCGGCATTGGCCTCACATTAAGTCAAAAAGGTCAGCGTTCTTAACTCACAGGACGGCTGATCTCAGATCCCAAGAAACCTGCCCCGGCAGGTTTCTAAACATAGCGGCCGATCAGGCCATTCTCGAAATTTCGCGCGGGCTCGAAATTCACGGGTGCTCCGCCCGAATCGATTTCCGGATGCGAAGGCGCCCTTCCCAGGATAAATGGAAATAGATTGGGCATGTGACCTTGCATAGCCCATGCGATATGGGTCGACGGGGCGCGTGTGATTTTGATTATTCTATGCCTTTCCATGTGGTATCCAGGTGCATCAACCGAGAGTGGTTCTCGCGCTCGGAAGCCCAAACCTGGGAAATCATGCAGCGGCATCTCCATTTCACCGCGCACGCTTTTGATTTTCAGATTCTTGCCTTCGTCTTAATGTCAAATCACTATCACATGATGGTCCTTGCGCCGCGCGCGAATCTTAGTCAAGGAATGGCCTGGTTCGGCCGTGAAACAAGCCGCGAATTGGCGTCTTCGAGCGGTCGCATAAACATGACTTATGGAGGCCGGTTTTTTCGCTCCAATATCCAGACGCCTCACTATTACTTAAATTGTTACAAATACCTTTATCGAAATCCCGTTGAAGCCGGCCTTGCTGAGCTAGTGGAGACCTACCGCTGGTCAACGCTGCGCGGGCTGCTCGGAATCAATCATCTTTCAATCCCGGTCTATGAAGACCAAACTTTGTTTAACGATGTCGAAGGAACTCTACGTTGGTTAAACCTAAAACCCAAGATGGAACACTGGGAGGCCGTGCGAACGGGGCTAAGGCATCCGATATTCAGATTAGCCAAGGATAGAAACACCAAACGCGCACACTCACTGGAAACAGGACTTCTTTAACGCCCTGTGACCCGCAAAGAGTACCTGGAACCTACCATCCCCGCGTCACTCCCAGAGTAATATCCGTACTCCTGCTCTTATGATTGATCAAAAGTTCATGTTCCAAACGTAGCGACCAGGGATTCCAAACCACATACTCCAACGTCGCCGACATGCGAAAAAAATAATTATCCCAGTGGAGGATAGTCGCCATTCCCTGAGAAGACTGCGCGAAAATGTCACCACCGAATTTGTAAGAAGGTCGAAAGTAAGACCGCTCATGCCAATACCAGCGAGCGCCGGCGTGCACATGGCCATTGCCTTCGTTGTGCAAATCCGCCCCGGCTTCAAGGCGGGGTGAAAGAAATTTTGGAAATAAATACTGAAAGCCAATCACATTGTCTTTAAAATTGATCGGCGACAGGTCACTGGCCACTCCCACTCGGAAGGTCAATGCCTGGGGATAGGAATAGTAGTACGCATCGGCTGCCGGTGGAGCCTCCGTGGCGCGGGGTGGCGATGAAATATCTAAATCGTCACTGAGTTTGCGCTCCGGCCAAATCTCTTGCTGGCGTGGGCTTTCAGGGATTTCGTTGGGCGGACTGGCGTGGGTAGGCCCGGAATTTAAGAACATAACAAATATGGCACTGACAAAGAATCGGAGCTTTGACATTGTTTAATAACAATAGCGCACACTTATCGTCGCACGGTAGGTAATTTAAATAGGTAAGTTTGAATATGCGGTCACGGAATTTGACGAAGTGGGCCCTCGCATTTGGTCTAGGCGGCTTGAGCCGCGGAATACCTGTTCAGGCGGTGCCGGTCAAGTCTTTGGATTTCACCATTCACGAGGAATACACCAGCACGCGGGCAATGGGGATGGGCAATGCTTTCACCGCGATCGCGGATGACTTTAGTTCGCTGTTTTACAATCCCGCCACTTTGGCCAATCGCACCGACGGTCATATGCGCATGTTTATTCGCGGCGGTACGGATGCCAGTGCGCTAAAGTTATTTTCGCAAATCAAGGACGTGAAGGCGAAGCCGAAAACTGAGCAGGCCCAGGCCTATTCCGATTTGATCACTTCCCACTACGGCGATCATTTTTACTACCGCATTCCCACCATTGGTGCGGTGTCGGTGCGGCCCGGTTGGGGGATCGCGTTTATACCCGCTGATCTTTCGCTCGACCTCGATGTGCACCGCCAAGTGGGACCGATGTTGAACGTCAATTTGTATGTGGATTCAACCTTGGCATTTAGTTATGCAAAAAAACTAAAATGGTTTGACCAACACGCCTTGAGTTGGGGCGCGACTGTCAAAGCCGTGCACCGGGTTTATGCCGGTGAGGCGATTTCGGCGGGGCAGTTGGCCGACGGCAGTAAGAGCGTGCTCTCCACCAGCGATGCCAACGAAGGTTTGACCGGTGACCTCGACGTCGGCACCTACTGGGTTCCAGAAGTGACGGGTGGATTTTTCTCGGTGGTGCGGCCGTCGTTCGCATTTGTCGGACGCAATTTAGTGGATTACGGTTTCAAAACCAATTTTCATATGATCAGCAAGCAGTCGAGTGAACCGCCACGCTTGAACCGGCGTTTCGACATTGGCTCCAAGTGGGATTTGCCGAAATGGTGGGTGTTTGATCCACACTTTTCGCTCGACGAGCGCGACATCGGTCATCCCAATTGGTCGCCGATCAAGGGCTCGCATGTGGGAATTGAACTTTACTGGAAGATGTACAATTGGTGGAAGGGCCATTGGGCCGCAGGTTTTAACCAGGGTTACTGGACCGCAGGTTTTGGCGCGCGCATGGCGTGGTTTCAAATCGAGCTCGCAACTTTTGGCGAAGAGGTGGGTAGCGATGCCCAGCGCAAACAAGACCGCAGGTATTTGGTGGAATTAGCCCTGGATTTCTAGAAGCGGAAGGCAAACTTGACCGCATAACGGCGGTCTTCTTTGGGCGTTCCAACCACACCGATGTCTTCGCCGTACGATGCCACTTGAAACTGATAATTGCCCATCGACAGTTCCAGCCCGCCGGTCCAATAGCGTTGGTTTAAGCCTCCGCGTATAAACAAGGCATCGGCAATATTGAATTCCACACCCGCATGGGCCCGGCGCATTTGATCGGTTTCTTTGCTATAGGTTTTTATATCCTGATACTCGAGGGTCCAAACTGAGCGTACACGGCGGCCGAGGATGGGGCTGATCGACATGGCGACATCAACGGTCGCGGGCGTGTGATTCGGCCGGGTCGTTGTACTGGTCGTCAAACCGCTGCGTAAAGCGTAGCTGGTGTTGCCAATGTCGCGATAAACTCCGGCCAAAGTGGGAAGGTAGGCCACAGGCAGCGCGATGATCAGCCCGGCATCGGAGGCAACGCCAATTCCTGATGAGGCCATCGTTGCAAGCTTGAGAGTGGTACTGGTGGTGGCGATGGCGCTGTCGTGTACTTCGGTGCGATTGACGATGCGGGCGTTGGTGCCAATCTTTATGATACCGTCCCAAAAGCGAAAGTTAAAACCAAAGACTCCGGCGTAATCATGGTCGTAATTGTAGTCGAAGAGGTTGGTGGCGGAGTTTACCTGCGCGTCGACTTGGTATCTGGCGTAAATGCCCACCCCAAAGTTGGGCACTACAATCGACGGAAATACCTGTCCGCGTTCATGCATGTGGACATCGGGCTTGAGCTTGCACTTGTCCAAAGTTTTTTGCGGATCGAGTCCAGTGGTGGCCGCGTAGCCAATGACCTGCTGCGTGCCGGTACTGACTTCGACTTCGGGATCGACCACGGTGATAAAATAATCGCGCAGTTTTCCGAGCGCGGCCGGATTGGCGAGTAGCGAGGTTTCGTCGTTGACCGTCGCTGCGGAGGCGCCGCCCATGCCCATTTGACGAATGCCTTTGTAAAAGTCATAGCGCTCCTGTGCCAAAGCGGGAAGGGCAAACGTGAGCGCGATCAAAAAGGCCACTGTCTTCATGATAAGAACATCGACGTATTACCGCCTCGTCTTGAGACAGCTGCACCAAATCCAGACCGGCGTCCAGTAGTGGGTCGAGGACGTTGTCGGGCGACCAAGATGGGAGGACAATATCTAAAGAGGGTGGGACTGATGATGAGAATGCTTGTCTTGATTTTAGGCGTTGGTTTTTTGACAGTGTCCTGCGCGAAAAACAGTGAAGCCAATGATTTGGCGAAGGCACAGAAGTGTTTGGACGAAGTCGACGAGACCCATCCGGAGCAGGCGGATACCTGCATGGAAATGGTGGCCAAGTACGACGATCAGCAGGCGCAGATTTTAAAATGCGCCATCGAGATGACTTCGGGAGGCCTGACTGAAACTAAAATTGTGAAGGCCTATAATGCCCTCAAAGATGACTCCACCACCAATAAAGTCGCGGCGTTTATGACTGTGCTAAGTTTAGACAAGCCCGACGTTCCCACCGGCTATACCAAAGCCAAGCTGGCCGACACCTTTTGCCAGGCTTCGGGCGTGGCGGGACTAAAATACATTTCGGGAATTATTCTTTCCGGCACTTACATGAGTAGTGCCATCCTTGGTGTGGGCGGCTCAATCAATATTAACGATCCGGCCTCTGTCAACGCGGCCGTTCAGGACATGCTCACGAAATGCACCGCCGCTGTCCCCGATCCCGGCTGCCCGACATCCGACCTTTCGACATTGGGCTCGACTGTGGCGGGCTTATCGACTTCCTATTGCTCGACTTCGGGCGCGGACGCCACGGTTTGTGGCGAAATCACTAGTGCGGTGAATACTTCCGGCGGTAACTCCGCGGTGTTGGGCAAGGCTATGCTTTGTTATTTGAATAAGCAGACTTACAATCCGACCACCATGCTGTGCCAATAGTCGAGCGGCGCGAACGCTTCACACTTTTCGCGGTCCCCCTGAACCGGCCAGACAATTACTAGACTGGCGGCCCGTGGCCCGCTTTGGGGCAATCGCATAAAATCAAGATATGGATGTTACAGAAAAGCGGGCATGGACGAATGCGGCGGTGTTATTTTTTTTAATTTTGCCTTTCGCCCTCTCCGGTTGCTCCGTCAATATTCTCGAGAACTTCGCCAATAAAAAAAGCAATGGCGCGCTCTACTACGATGCGCAAAAAGCCATGGACGCGCATGACTACGATGGCGCGTTGGCGAAGATCGTGTTGATGACTGGTACCTATGCCACATCGACGCCGGTGTTGGTGTTGAAGGCATCGGCTTATGGTGGACTCTGTGGTTTTGATTTTTTGACTTTTGCCAAGGCTTTGCAGGGAATTGGGGCGACGCGGGTGTTTCCGTTTTTGCTCGCGAATTTTGATGCGGCATCGGCCACCGCCATTGACAATTGTGTGTTGGCGCAAAACACCATCTTGTCCATCGGCAGTCTTGCGGAACGCAGCGATGACAACAACTTCTTTCTGGCGATGATCGTGTTAGCTAAGATTGGTAATATACTAAGCTACAATGCCGATGCCGCCCGGGCGGGCACTGGCCTTGCGGGTTTTGATCCTTGTGCGGCCGGTGGAGCGCGAGCAATGGGTGGACCGATGACCGACGGGGATGCGCGTGAACTGGGGGTGGGGATCGCGCTCGCGGCCACCAATCTGACGGCTGTCGCGGGCAAGGTGAGCGCCGGCAGTGGTGTGCTTTCGAATATTGCTAGCGTGTGCTCGGCGCTTCCCGTCGGCTACAATTTTTGTGCGGTCACAGACCCGGCGGCTTTGACCGCCAGCGAAGTTAAAGGGGTGCGCACCCTAGTCAAGGAAAACTCGGTGATCGGGCTGGGCACGAACTGTACGGGGGACGTGTCGGCTTGCAATTGTCCATAACCGCGCTATTCGCGATCCTAATTTTTTTCGGTTCTGCTCACGCCACGGACACGACGTTGAATTCGTCGGTGCGCGCGCTTGGCATGGGCGACGCCTTCACCGCGGTGGCCAATGACGACTCCTCGCTATTCTACAACCCTGCGGGCCTTGCGCGGGTACGCGGGCTCAACTTGAAAGTTTTTGATCTGGATGCCGGCGCCAGCGGGCTCTCGGCCTACAAAAAATTCATCAGTATCAAGGGCACTGATACCGGCTCGAACTATGCCGATAAAATCCAGGAATTTTATGGCGAACATGTGTGGACGGGAGTGGGCGGGGAGGCGATGTTTACGATGCCGATGTTTGGCTTCGGCGCTTACGATCATTTGAGTTCCACTTTGCGCATCAACAATCCGGTTTATCCGCAAATCCATACGCGGATTATCAATGACTACGGTTATGTGATGGGTTTTGGCGCGCCGGTTTCACCGTTCATGCATTTAGGTCTGGATCTTAAATACATCAAACGCACTGGAACCGACACGGTCTTTGGACCGAGTTTTATCGCCGATCTTGATCCGAAGACAATTACCGATTCCGTGTCGGGTTGGGGCACTGGCTATGGTTTTGACTTAGGCACAACCTTTATTATTCCGGCGCCGTTTTTTAGCGCGGCGCTTTCAGTGGCGTGGAAAAATGTGGGCGGAATTGAATTCAATTCGGCCACCGGTAGCAAAATACCGAGTGAGCCGAACAATATCACCGCGGGTGCGGCTATCTCGGTGGACACGCCGATCGTATCGGTTACGCCGGCGGTGGATTTTCAGAATTTGAATGACGCCAACATGCAACTCACGCGCAAAGTGAATTTGGGAATTGAAATTGGACTGCCCTTAATAGATATTCGTGGGGGATTTCATGAAGGCTACTACACTGCGGGATTGGGCCTGAACATGGGCCTCTTCCGCGTCGATGCCGCCACCTACGGCGTGGAGTTAGGGGACTATCCTGGACAAATCGAGGACCGTCGTTACGTTGTGCAATTCACCATGCAGCTGGGTATCGGCAATTTTTCGGCCACCGGTGATAGCAAAAGCGGTTCGGGCGGCAGTTCCGGCTCGGGAAAGGATGCGAGCAGCAGCGATTCCATATGGGGTGGCAAAAAGCTCAAACGCCGGCGATAAGACTCCGTGCTCGAAATAATTTCGTGCCGGCGGCCTGAAGACAAGGCCATTCTCTTTAATAACTTCGATCCCCGTGCAGCCACTTGGGTGGTGTCTGATCTACAGTCCAAGTGGCATTTGCAGCGGCAATTGCTCAATCGTCACCAGGTACTCGAGGGCACGGCGATCTTGCGGGCGACCGAACTTTGGAAACATTTTGCTTTTCAATTGCAACCCGAAGCCCGGCTGCTTTCGCTCGAGCTGGCGCAGACGTTATTTTGGGATTGGGTGCGGCCGCTGAATTTGCCATGGGCACGCTCACCGCAAATCATCCCTATTTTGATCAATCAGATGCAAATGTGGATGAGTCTTTTCGCCGATCCACAATATGAAGATATTATGTCGCAATGGTTTAAGGACAATGCCGAGTCTTACGTGCGTTGGGGCCACTGGTTTGAACTCTGTGCGCAGATTTGGCAGCGCTGTCAGAGTGAAAATCTGGTGCTATTGTCGTGGCTTCCTGCGCTGTTGCTCAATCGCGACCTTAAGCGCTTGACGTTCGCGCGTGCTCTGACTTTCGATCTGGGTCCGCAAATTTCTCAAGTTGAGGGCTTGTTGATCCGGGCGCTTGGACAAGACCATGAGGTGCGCGTGATTTACCCGCAAGCTCCGTGGGTCAGTCTGATGAAGAATGCACTGCGGCCTTATGATGAACTTCTGAATGAACCTTATTTAGGCGACAGCGAATGGCAGCCCAACGTTGATCAAAGTTTGCAATTCGGCCGCTTCTCCACCCAGCTTGCGGAAGTAAAAGACAGTGTGAGCCAAGTGCGCGCCTGGCTCGACAGCGGTGTGGAGCTTAAAAAAATAGCATTGGTTGCGCCGGACATCGAGCATTACTGGCCGGCGCTGCAACTCTATTTGCAGCAAGAGGGCATTGCGGTGAATAAGCCCGTGACCGCACGCTTGGGGAGCTTTGTCGAAATGGCGCGTTGGCTGGCGGCTCTGCGCACGCTGCTTGGTAAAATTTCGAGTGCCGATCTGGAGGTGCAGTTCTTCACCGATCAAGAGCAGCCTCCGCGTCTGGACTTTGCGGAGTTTCGCGTGCTCTTCAGTCAAATTTACGACGCCCAGGATTTACGTCGGGCAGAGCATTTGTTTAACGCCGCTCAGGATTTAGACTTTTCCGCCTCGCAGACCGGGCAGGATTTTTTACTATGGGCGCTGCGCTACTGGCAGCCGCGTTCGGACTTCACGCGGCTCAAATACTTACTGCAGGTGATTGGGCAAGAGGTGCCACGCCAATTGCAATTGTTGCCAACGCAGTGGTTGAGTTATTGGGAAGGGCTCTTTGCGCGCCGTGAACTGAGCTTAATCGGGGCCGATGCGGGAGGAGTGTGGTGCGTGTCTTTGAGTTCAGCCGACTGGCTGGATATTTCGCACGCGGTGTTTTTAAATCTCTCGGAGGGGGGCCTGCGCCGCATCGAGCCTTCGCCAGTCAGTGCGTCGGAGGCGCAAAAGATCTTTACCGACACCGGCTACGCGCTGGGCATGACCGACTTAATGGAGCGGGAATTTGAATTCCTGTGGTTTCTCAAGCGCGAGTGGCTGGCGCTCAAACTGAATTTCGCCGCAACCGATTTTAGCGGCGAAGTGCAAACGCCGTCGCGCTTTTGGATGTGGGCGGGATTTGCCAACGACTGTTTGAAAACCCGGGCCGAGCTGCCGGGCCACACGCGCTGGCATGAAATTCAAAAGTTGCCGTTGTCTGAGCTCGCGGTGCTGCGCGAGTTCAGCGCACAACAGACGTCGGGTTTAGAGATTGGTTTGGAGCGTGATTTTTCGCTGGGTGTGCCCAATTGGGGGCTCGGTCAGGACCTGAGGGTGTCGGCGTCTTCTCTTGAAAGCTATTGGAACTGTCCGTTTATTTTTGCGGCTCAACGTAAATTGAGGCTCAGCGACGATCCGGTTTTAGATTTGGATCTGGACCGCCGCACGCGGGGAAATTTGCTGCATGCGATGGTGGAACACTTGCTTAGCGATCCCGCACATTTTGCCCTAAGCGACGAGGCTATGGGTGTGATGGTCGACGATATTCGACAGCAGCAGGGAATTCGCATGGGCGATGAACGCCTGTGGCCGGTGGTGCGCGCTCAGCATGTGCGTTTGGCCCGGCTCTTTTTGCAGTTTGAAAAGGATTGGCGCGCCCGGTTTCCCGCGACCACGACGGTCGCACGCGAACTCGATTTTTCTTGCCATTGGAATTTGCAAGAAGGCAAGCCGCAGCTTGAAAAGACCGCGATTGCGATGTTGGGCCGCGTGGATCGCATCGACAAAGATTCGGCGGGACGCTACGCTTTGCTCGATTACAAAGCTAGCGCCAATACGCTGACGAATTGGCAATCGTGGCTGGGAAATTACAAAATTCAGTTGGCGCTCTATGCCCTATTGCTCGAGCGCGGCATGATGGGCCTGGAGCCTTCGGCCGTGGTCGCCGCGAATTATTACGTAGTCAAGGATTCCGATCGCAGCAAAGGCTATCATCTACGTGATCCGGAAGCGGAACTCTATGCAGGCGCTGCCACAGCCCGAAATTTTATCACCGATCAGCAAAAAGCCGAGCTATTTTCAAATCTGCAGCAGGAGATTCAGCTGGCTTTGAGCGAAATGGCGGCCGGCCAGTTCAATCCCCATCCGGTCGACGAGAAAAAATGCCCAAGCTGTTCGTGGAGGACATTGTGTCGCGCGCCCCATTTGAATTGAACGACTCCATCGTGCGCGCGGGAGCGGGTGCCGGTAAAACCCGCGGTCTGGTGGATCGCATCGTCGAAGTCTACGGCGGCTGGACGTCAAGTGAGGGGCCGCGCATCGTGCTCACCACTTTCACCCGCAAAGCCACCCAGGAATTAAAGGAACGGCTGATTCTGCGTGCCTGCCATGAAAAAGACGCTAAACTTCTTCAGTTTGTTTCTGATCCAAGTAAACTTCAGATCACCACCATTCACGGGCTGCTAAATATTTTCCTGCGACAAGTTGGTCACTTAAGCGAACTCGATGCGGGTTTTCAAATTGTGAGCGCCGGCGAAGGTGAGCAGATGGCGCGTCTGGCTCTGCGCGAAGTGATCGTGAATCTGCCCGAGTCATTGCGCTGGCTTGAAGTCTATGGCTTTGAACGCACGCTGCAAATGTGCCGTAGCTATCAGACACTTTGGCGTGAGCAAGAGAGCTTGCGCCCCGGCGAAATGCCTGATCTCAACGAAATATTTGTGCGTGAGTTAAAGGCCTGGAAGGTGGAGCTTGCGACGTTGAGTCTCTCTGCCCAGCGCTTTGCCGACGATCCGGCATGGCTTAATTACGCTCAGGCGCTCGCTCAGTTTACTGAAAGCTGGCAGGGCGAGGAGTTCGTGGGCCTACCCAGCAAACCACGTCGCTCCAAAAAACAGGTGGGACAAGAAGAACTGCACATATTGGTCGAAGAAACCGTCGACGCGTTTAAGAAAGCTATGGCAAAGCCATGTTGGCAAAGGTCGCTGTGGCCGGAAATGGTTCGGGAATGGGCGGAGTTTGCTCCCATTGCCAGCAGTTTTTCAGCGCACCTAAATGCTATTAAGGAAGCCCAGGGTCGTTTTGAAATGCTCGATTTAGAACTGCGTACACTTGAGATCCTGCGTGCTAAACCGTTTTTGGGCACCGTCTTTGCGGAATCCTGGGACTATTGGATGGTCGATGAATATCAAGACACCAGTCCGCTGCAAGTGGCGATTCTTAAAGCCTTGATCGGCGATAAGGCGAAATATTTGGTGGGGGATCCCCAGCAGAGTATTTATTTGTTTCGCGGGGCTGAGGTGAGTGTATTTAGCGCGGCGGAAGAAGAAATCAAAGCCGCGGGTGGCGCGGTTGTTGAATTGCGCAAAAATTATCGCTCTGAGCCCGATCTTTTGTCATGGATGAATGATTTTATGGCGTCGATTCGCGGGACATTCCAAGCCATGGAACCGCGCACTTCGCCGCAGCCGCGGCAAAGCTGTGTGAGTCTGCTGCGCGCTTCGGATCTGGATCAGGAACTGAAAGCCCTAGTCTGGCGGGTAGAGCGGCTGCTCGCGGAGGGTGCGGCGCTCGAGAGCATTTGCGTGATCAGCCGTACCCACCGCGGTTTAATGGACGCCTCGCGTGTGTTGAAATCCTACGGTTATCCCACCCATGTGCATGCGGCCCGCGGTTTTCACTCGCGCCGCGAGGTGATTGACGGTCAAGCGCTGTGGCGTTTTCTGCTTCAGCCCCACGACAACCTCAACTTGTTGGTGCTCCTGCGCTCGCCGTGGTTTTTGGTCGCTGATTGGCAATTGAGCGAATGGATGAAGGACAAGCCGCCCTTCCTATGGCGTCGACTGGAAAACCTGTCGGAGGCGCCGGACGCGATTTTACGACTGCGTGAGCTGCGTTCGCAGCTACAAGCTCTAGGCGTAGTGAAAACGTTTACTAAAGTTTTGTGCGAGAACGGCCAGATCGATTTGAGCCTGAACAACGATCCGGCCGGGCGAAAGGAATCGAACCTGTGGAAGTTGATCCACAAAGCCCAGGATTTGGAAAAACAAAGCGGTTGCATCTTAGACTTGCTCGGCGCGAAAAATGAAAACGCGCTCGATAGCAACGAAGGCGACGCCACCTCGGCGCAAGAGCCCAATTGCATCAACTTAATGACGATCCACGGCTCGAAAGGTCTTGAGTTCGATCACGTTTTGATTCCGTGCATGGGTGAAGCTCCGCGCACTTCCTTCACGCCCCCGCTGAATGCTACGGCGGGCGTGTTTTACTTTCCGGTGTGGAACGAAGAGGTGGGTGAATTTATCGCCAGTCCGCTCGACGTTCAAGCGGTGAATGACCGCCGCGGGCGCGAGCTCGCGGAGTTCGACCGCTGGCTTTACGTGGCGCTCACGCGCGCGAAGAAGAGTCTTACCCTTTCGTGGACCAAGGTCGCGCGCGGCTCATGGGCTGAGCGCAGCTCGTGGTTTCAAAAGCCCGCAGGCGAATACTCACAGGATCTCTACAGGTTTTCCGTGATGGAAGTGTTCCCGGACCCCGGTGTCTATCAACCCGCGCGGGCCAGCGGCGCGACCGTGCGCGCGGCGTTTCGCGCCGCTGAGAGGATCGAGCAAGGTCATCACTCGGTTAGCGAATTGGTCGAGCGTAAATTCGCCCCCACTTTTAATAGTGAAAGAGTACTCGAGCGTTGGCGGGCGCAGACCGCGGGCACGGACATCCATCGCGCGCTCGAGGCGCTCAAGTATCGTGGCGAAGTTTGCGTGAACGATGATCCCGCCGTGCGTTTTGTGCTTGAGATGCAAGATCCCCCGCTCGCCGAATGGATCCGCGGCGGCCACCCCGAGTGGGGTTTTCAAGTGCAAACGAATCACGGCGTGGTCGAAGGCCAGATTGATTTATGGGTCAAGTCGGGCGGCCGAATCTACATTGTGGATTATAAGACCGGATCTCCAGCGCAACAGGAAGCGGCGTTCACGCAATTGTCGCTCTATGCCTGGGCGCTGAGGCGCTTTGGTCACGAAGAGCCCATCGAGTGTATCGTGGTTTATCCGCTCCACCAGAAAGTGGTGCGGCGAGCTTGTCCTGCGAAATTAATCTTGGACTGGGAAAGCGAATTCCGAGGAGCCGAGGCTGCTCGTTAAAGTCACCTTGCAGGGTTTGCTTTCGAGCGTCACCATCGGCAGGCTAAAGGTCACTTCGTAAGCTGTGCTAAAATGATCGAAGAAGGGGTAAAGAGTTTTGATATCCACAAATTTGTCGGGCATTTTTTTCACTTTGCCCTCTAAGCGCCGACCAGAAACTTCTAAATAAATACGCCAGATGGACTTGCCCTTGTGCAGGTCATCGTAATCGCGCACCGGACTATAGAAGCGCAAAAAGAATTTAGCGTAGGCGGAATTTTCCTGCAGCATTTTGTCGCGCTCGGTCTGCAACTGCTTGGAATCCCATTGCAGATAGGCCGCGCGCTGTTTCAATTGAGTGCTTTGCACTTCATTGCTTAAAATGGTCATGTCGGCCTGAAACGTTTGATGAAACCCCGAGTAGTGATTGGTTTTAACAGTGTTGTGCACGATAAAGGCGTTGTAGTCTTCTTCACTGGCGACCGCGGATGAGGAGGTTGGCGCTGGTTGGTGGGCACAGCTCGAGAGCAGTACGAAAAAAATTAATGGCAGGCACCACAAACGCATGAACTCAAGCTCCTAGGTAAGGATTAATGAATTTCTTAAGGTCCGCGATCACGGTGTCGCGATCCAGATCATTGAAAATCTCATGAAAGCTTTCGGGATAAACCAAGAGTTGATTTTTCTTATTCGGCAAGCGCTCAAAAAGGTCGCGTGAAGACGGCGCACTCACCAGACGATCCTCGCCCGAGAGTTGCATCAGCACTGGATTTTTTAATTTCTCGGCGTCTTGAAGCGCGAGCGGAAAATTCTCGACCATGCTCAAAAACAAGCCCGGAGAAATTTTATCGTGGCGCAAATTGTCGCGTTGGTGAGAGGCAATCATGTCCGCATCGTGAGTGAGGTCGGCGTATTTGACTTCATTGTGCATGGTGAGCGTGGGGAGCCACTTTACCGCAATCTTGGCGAGGGCTTCTTTCGCTTTGGGTACCGGAATGCTCAAGCCAAGCGCCGGTGAACTCAAACATAAAGCTCCGTACTCGGTACCTTCGGTTTCTAAAAAACGCATGGTCACGAGGCCGCCGAGAGAATGGCCAAAGAGCAGCAAGTTCTCCGCCGCCTGACCCTGGCTTAATTTCCGCACCTGCTTAATAAATAGGCCGAGGTCATCGATAAAACTGGAGATATTCAGCACAAAACCGCGCTTGCCTTCCGAACGCCCATGCCCGCGCATATCCCACGCAAAAACTTGCCACCCGTCTTCGCTAAGGATTTTAGCCAGGGGATGGTAGCACTCGCTATGCTCAGCTAGACCATGGGTGATGACAAAAGTGCCGCGCACCTTGTCGGGGGTCCAGGTTTGAAAAAAAAGTTCGTTTTGCGCAAAACCCTTAAAATGGCCTTCGAAACGTTGAATCATGGCCCTATCTTTAGTCCAATCCTAGGCGGGGTCAAGGAGCGGTTGTGGGCTAAAAGTCTTTCGGCTAGGATATTGGCATGAGCATGAAGTCAGCGTGGATTTTTCTGTGTGGGATGCTTTTTTCTCCCGGGGTTATCGCCCAGGCAGGGGGTGGTGGCGGTGGCGACGATGTCACCGGCAGCAAAGCCAAATATGAAATGGGATTTCATCTCGGCAATCTATTGCCTAATCAAGTCGACGGCGCGCGTGAGATTATCGGCTTAGGCGGTGCTCGTGCCGGTTTCCGCTTCGCACCTCTCACTTTTATGGAGGGGGGGATCATCACCGGCAACGGCGGCGGCGTGCAGTGGAAAGATATTCACGTCGACGCGCGCATGGATATCCCAGTGGAAAACTTGGTGGGCATGGCTTACGTGGGGGCCGACACGGTTTATTATCGCGGCGTGGACGGCAACAATCATTTGATTTTCGGTGGTCATGTTGGTGGCGGGATTCAGGTGTGCTTGAGC
>JANXMF010000180.1 GCA_025354795.1 Pseudobdellovibrionaceae bacterium | reverse complement strand
GGGTCGATCTCGCACTAGATCTGGCAAAGGAAAAACTCAAGATCGAAAGAGAGGCGCGCGAGAAAAAATAAAATCTGATCGACGGGGCTGAAACCCGGGAAATCGGGAGTACGTCAAACCGTGGCCACTTCTACGCCCTAGCTTTATCCTATGACGAATTTTTGCAGTAGGTAACCACGACTATTGGAGAATCACTGAAAGCCTAGTTTCGTTGAAAACGCTCGGATCATCACTGAGACGGCTGGGCCTGGGTCGGATGGCTATTGCTTAAATATGGAACAACCGCCTTCAGGTCGTCCTCGGAAAGACCGGCGACGATGGTTGGCATAACTTGCCCGCCTTCGCCCTTTTTAAATTGTGCGAGCCGGCCCCTGATGTACTCGGCGGGCTGGCCGAATATCATGGGTATAGACTCACGGGGGCGATAGTCCGGCCGCAAGTGGCAGGCGACACATTGCTCGCTCACTAATTTTTTGCCCGCGTCGAACAGCTTCTTATCATCGTCCGATAAAGCGTCATGACGCTTCTGAAATTCTTCAGCCGGGGGATTTACGTACTGATTGGAAAAATACCTGGCAAGAAAGTTCACCAGATTCTGAGCTTCTTGACCAAATTCTACGTCGGTCCCATTTTTAATTTGGAAGCCGAGTTTATAATCCGCAAAAATTTGTTTGATCACTCCGGGCATTGTGCCGCTTTGTGAAGGCAAAAGAAATTCGCTGAGCCGGCCTGTTATGTAGCCGGGATCATGGCTCGCGAGATTGGGAATACCGCTAATAACCGCCGTTCCATTGAGTCCATGGCAAACGGAGCAACGCACGATCACAGAAAGATTGCGATCTTTGACAACCAAGGGATCACTCGTTCCCGGCGCGGCTAGTCCCGCCTCGCCGTCGGCCCATGCGATCAGCTTTTCGCGATCCGCGGAAGTGATAGCTTGTGCCTCCGGACTTCCTTGTTGAGGCATTGTATTAGTACTCAATCGGCGCACCAAGACGCCGCTGAGGGCAACTCTCCGAAGGTTGTTTTCCTTGGTCCAATCGTTAGTTCCGCTATTGTGACAGCGATAGCAGCGAGCCGTGAAAATCGGCAGCACTTCGGCAAATGATACATTTTGTCCCGAGGTTGACGCACCCTTACCTTGCAAGATGGGCTGATGCGGTCCACCGCTGGGTTGGCAATTGAGCAAGAAAAAAATGCTCATCAAAATGACCATCCACTTCGCGGGATCTTCTATTGCCGAATTCGTCATTGTCTAAGTGTTCCTTTTCTGAAATCATTACTAGCAATACTGATTCCAGATGGAAAGATGTTTGGAGAGACTCTGGTGCAGTTGAGTCGCGAAAGGGCGAATCGATAATGACGATTGCTGACACTTCACGAAAATTTTTCCAAATCACCCTGATTCTGGGTGCATTGATTGGCACCCAGTCCGCCCTAGCAAGACCTGAGTATGCGGTCCGCTATGGAATCAATCGCTGCACAGCCTGTCACTTCTCACCGGCGGGCGGCGGCGCGAGAAATCTCGCCGGCAAATATTTTGGGGCGTTTGGCTACCCTTCGAAAAGCTGGATCCGACAGCAGGATTTTGTCGGGGCCGAAATGAAAATGCTTTACTATCGACCCGCAAAAACCATTCAGACAAAGAGCGGCCTTGGCACCATGGAAGGCGACGTTTGGACCAGCGTGCCCTTGGATGAACTGAGCAGCGACAGTCCTGAAACACGGTTAGTTTTAGAGCAAAATCTTGGCGGCTTCGGAGCTGGCGCACGCCAGTGGTATATGCGCTGGATGTTCGCAAAAGATATGGAGACTTCTTGGCTTCCACAATATGTTTTGGTGGGCAGAATTATTCCCGCATTTGGAATCATGACCGACGAACACCGTACCTATGTACGCCTGCAATCGGGCACGCCGTGGAACACTGGTTTTGATACGGGCGTTTCGTTTTCCGCAAATCCATTTGAAAGCGTTCATTATGACCTCGCCCTAGTGAACGGACAAAAGAATTCAGGCCAGTCTTTGGCCACGGATGGGGCGGATTCATGGGGGGGTATCAGTAATCTGCGCTGGATGCCAAGCAACCTTCCGCTCGCGGCTGGTGTTAGTGCCAGCTGGTATTCGGCCGGACAACAAACGGATGCGGCTACTGCATACTCGGCTTACGCTCTGCTGTCTTTGCATCGGCTCTCCGGCAATCGGCTGCCGGCGACCATTTCGGCTGAGTATGTGCAGGCCAAAAATTGGAATGACTCGTTTACCGGTGCCTTTGTCAACGACCCCGATTATGCTACCACCGTCGGCCACTCCACCTCGCGCGGAATCTACGCATTGCTTGAATGGGAACTGACCCAATGTTGGCTGCTTCAATATAAGTATGATCAATTGGTTTTGGATCAACACTTTCCGTCAGACGCTTTTCAACGGCACGGTATTGGAATGAAATATTATTTTGCGAACAACATGTGGGCTCTAGTGCGCTTCGAAAAGGCTTATGCTGGACATCCAGGAGAAAGTGACGGGCTAAAAACGGGAGACCTGAATGCGGTATGGGGTCTTCTCAATTTTTCAATTTGACGGAGGATCAATGCTGCGATCGTTCTTATTAGCTTTTTTCGTTTTTACCGCGGCTAGTGTGGGCGCTGAGCCGCCAGTCGCCCCCAAGGTCACTCTGACTTGTGTCGCATGCCACGGAGCTAGAGGCCTCAGCGCCAATCCACTTTGGCCAAATCTCGCTGGTCAAAAGCCTGATTATATCTCCAAGCAATTGAACGATTTCAAAGAGGGCCGCCGCCAAGACCCACTAATGACTGCCGTTGCACAAACTCTGAGCGTGGACGATATTAAGGCTATCGCCGCTTACTTCAGCTCACTCTAAAATAGAGCATCAAACTGATTCGATTGCGACCATTGAATCGGCAATGCCCATTCGTAAAGTTTCGCCTGGGATGGGACTTAACGACCGACGGCTGAGACATTGACGTGGGAAAAATCGTAACCAAGTCATAGCCCAGGCTCTTCCGCAGTTCGCGTCGATGTAGGCGATGCCAATTAGACAAAATCACGTATATGTAAGTCCACCGAATGCGGATATCAGAATTGAGAACTATTCCTTAAAAGTCGTCTCCCCGCGCGCAATGAGAAACCAGGAGATCGACTTATTTCTGACCTCTTTAGCAGAGGCAATGGAATCGCGGGCGGTCGCCATTATTTTTTCAGGATATGATGGCGACGGTACGGAAGGATGCAAGCAGATCAAAGCAAAGGGTGGGACAACCTTTGCGCAGGATCAAAGCAAAGGGTGGGACAACCTTTGCGCAGGACAGTTCTGCCGAAGTAAACCACATGCCGGCTAGCGCGGAGACTTCAGGCTGTATTGATTTTGTACTGCCAATCGACAACATTCCGGCGAAACTTCAAGAATTGGCCGCCACACGTGGACGAGCAGCACCTTGAAAGTCGTCATCTGCACTACGACGCCACCACTCACCCTTGATCACAAGCGTGATCACAACACCCCTGGCTGGTGTGCTCGCGCCCCACTATAAACATCGCAGAATGATTGTGCCAAAACTCAAGCCCAAGACCGAGCATCCAGAGCCTGAGGGCAAAACCCAATCCAACTCACGGATAAGTTGGGCCAGGCTCTTGGCCAGAGTTTTCGA
>JANXMF010000148.1 GCA_025354795.1 Pseudobdellovibrionaceae bacterium | reverse complement strand
TATTCCTAACTCTAAGTCTTTTTGCTCTTTTGCCCTTTGTGTTAATCGAACATACAAGAAAACTAAAGGTACTAACAGAATTGATCGGTGCCTAAATGAAGTCCCAAGATTCACCTCCACTAGTGCACTAAAAGCGATTTCGCCCGCCAAGAAAATTAATGTAAAAAGAATCTGAGGGTCCCGTAAGAATTTAACTTTACGAAATCTAATGAATTGAAAGATTACTAAGGCATAAAATGCCCACCACAAGGGTGACTCAAACGAAGAGATACTTACCGCGATTCCTGGATCTCCAATGAATGGAAATGGACCACATAGAAATACAAAAGAGGGCCAAATAAGGGACAGAGGTTCGGTTATCTTCGCCGGTTCCAGAATATGTCCATTTAGCGAAGACGTATCAGTTCCGACTTGTCTATCTTTATGTATTAATCCCAGTGCAACCTTTTCATCCCAAAGGCGTTGTATCTTCTCATCTAAATGTATTGCCCTGGAAATCTTACTAAACAGCGCGTTTGGATTGTCAATCAAATAGAAATGCAAGGCAATTAATGTGTAATCACCGTGAAATGTTATGACCTCTTTGACTGTTCCCGTTCCCGTTCCCGTTCCCGTTCCCGTTCCCGTTCCCGTTCCCGTTCCCGTTCCCGTTCCCGTTCCCGGTACCTCTACCGCAACTTGACTAATTGAGTCACCTGATCTTACGCCTGTCTCTGAAATATCTGATTGAAAAATATAGTCAAGCGCGTAAGCCGAGGTGGTACCCGCAAATAGCGCCACCGGTAAGACAAATCCGGCAATTACCATCTTCATTACTTGTCGTCTGTTAATTCCTTGAACAAGAAAAAGTATTGCACTCAAAATCAAGGCAACCATTAGGCAAGCCCACAAATAGTTTTTAGTCGAGATTAAACCGTATGAGCCACATAAAAGAAGCAGCATTCCCCGTCTGGATGAACCAGTGAACAGGAAATTCAAGCCGGCTAGAAAAACTGCAATTTCAGCGATTATGAAGGATTCACGTAATCCTACGGATGTCCAAAGAAAAACTGAAGGAATCAGAAAGACGAAAAATATTGCTTTTTGGGAAATTTTTTTGGTGATGGAACTCAATCTTTGGATTTCCAATAGCAAATAAAGGCTAACTACTGAAAGTAGAATTGAAAGAATTCGTATCGCAAGGTAGTCCGGCACTCCGACCAAGTTGAGAATCTTGGCTGGAAAATAGGCAATCCAAAGAAATACTGTTGGCGCCGCTATCCATCCACTAGCAGTTTGCGCCGAAGTATTTATCGGTAATGTGTAAACATTATTAAACGTAAAAAGATACCCGATTTCGTCCGGTGCTAACGCATACAATCGGCCTAGGAAAACTGCAAAAAAGAGGTGAACAGTGATAAAGATTCCCAACCAACGATTCTGATTTACGACTCGCTTGAAAGTTTTTAAAATCAATTTATTTCTCGCATTCCGACACGTAATTAAACTCTGCATATTCAATTAGTTCGGCATCTCTATCGGATTTAATTGTCTCCGAAAACAATAAAGGGAGAAAGTTGGATACTAATTTACCGCTGAAGCCACCATCGCAGTTTCCGCAAAATGCACTATCCATTCTGTACGAAATGATCGTTTTCTCTTCAAGTGCAAGGTATCCGTGTGCAACTCCTGTTGGTACAAAAATTGAGGAAGGAGAAGAGTCATCTAATTCAACCCGTTGCATGACGCCATATGTATTAGAATCTCTTCGAATATCAAATAGAAAATCGAGCGCTTTTCCCTTTACAATGGAGATAATTTTCGAGACCTTATGGGGCTCCCCTTGAAAATGCATTCCTCTAAAAACATTTTTCTTGGATTCCGTAAAGAAATGCTCATAAGTTTCAAAAGGCTTTGGAAATAATTCTTTGTCTGCCTCCGTATAAGCTTTAAAAAGTCGGCCTCGCACATCTGGATGTGTGGGCATTTTCCACACATGGACGCCATCAACGTTTCCTAGTTTGGGTATTTGAGGAGTGTCATTAAGAATCATGAAAGCCCCTAATCCCTGTTAGTCAATGAGTTTGAAGTCGCATCCTCTCATAAATACCCAAATATTTATCTACGGATTTCTCCATGTCGAAGTGCTGCATAGCAAGGGCGCGACAACGATCAGGTGTGTCCAAATCATTTATCAAGGAAGTTAGTCGTTCAGATAAGTCTTGCAGCGAGTCGTTATGGTCAACAACACACCCTGTCCTTGTGCCTTGAAGCATTTGGTCTAAATCTCCTATGCCCCGACTTACGATTACAGGCCGACCTGAGGCTAAGAACTCGCCTATCTTCGTAGGCACAGCAGCTGCCAAACTGTCTTGATTGTCCGATTTACAAATTGCGATTCCAAAATGCGATTCCTTGACGAGTCTTGGCATTTCGGAGTGGCTTGCAGTAACTATTAAGTCTTCTCCAACTCCCAACTTTTCTGCTGGAGATTCGCCTCCACGTGCCCAAATAACCCTTAAATCAACAGACTTTCGAAGCTCATCCAAAATTTGTTTGGTTCTATTTATGTCATAGTAATTGTTAAAAGTGCCGGATAGCAGACAAGTTACCTGGCCTCTCGGCATTGAAGAAGGTAGGAATTTTGTGGTTTGAACACATGTAGGAATTACTTCCCTAATTTCCGGAATCCTTTTGTGTCTTTGTTGTAAAATTGGAACAACAGCGGCAGTTAAAGTTGTCATCCCCACCGATTTTTTTGCAGATAAATTTTCTAAAGTACGTGCCCCTCTTGCCGTCAAATTATTCCACCCAGACGTTCCAATAAGTAAACGTTGATCGGACCACAGGCTGCGCACATCCCATAGAACTAGAACATTCACACCACTTAAGATTCCGGCTGCTGTAGCAATATCACTTCTTCCGTGAAGAATTGAGGAATCTGGAGTGATTTGCCGAAGATTATTTAAACGGGAAATTCCACCAATTGCTCCTGACTTTCCAAATTCATTTGCAATCCAAACAACGCCAGCATTAGAAAATAATTCAACTACTTCTTTAGGAGGTTGTTTTTTCTCGAAAGTAATTAAGCAGACCGTCATCCCTCTTTCCGCTAAACCCAGTATAAGTGGTGTGATTTGACTAGAGCCCACCCCTTCCTGAATTGAATCAACGGATAAGTAGGTTAAATCAAATTTCCTTTTCATCACAGCACGCTTTCAAATAATCTATCCCAAGATTCTAAAACTGTTTTTTCTGAATGAGTATCTCGAATATATTGCTGACCTCTTTCAACAGATTCTTGACACAGCTCCACTGAATCCATCATCTCCGTGATTTTCATTTTCCATTCATCGGGGGTTTTACAAATGCCATCAATTCGAGTGTCCCTCATAACTCTCAAATAAGCCAACGAGGGTGAGGCAAGTGTTGGTAAACCAATTCGCCACATCATTAACAATCGATTCTCAGCTTTGAGCGGATTAAGTGTCCCGGACGGATCCAAGGGAAGAACTGCTAAATGAGATCTACCTGCCGCCTCAACGACTGAGTCCAAACTCCACTTAGTTAACATAAACTGGTTTCCCAATATTTTAGGAATGTCCTGCAATATTTTCTCTGTATTTTGATAAAAATACTTGCCTAAAAACAATGGGTACTCAAGATCTGTGACCATTTCCAAAGAGATTGGTTTAGATTTGGAAATTTCTAGAATCGCCTCTTCAAGTAGTAAAAGCCCTTTAGCTGTAAATGGGAACCCTTCCCACATTAGCGCGGGAAAATTCTTACTTTGCAAATTTCGATTAAAGGGAATCATTGGAAACTCTTCGTGAAAATCCAGGATCGAATGTGTATTTAAGCAATAGGGAAGAATCGTTTCCTTCTGTTCAACAGTTTCGCAAATTACCGCTTGAGCTAATTTGCAGGCATCCCCAACTATTTTTCGATAAGGTCTAGGGATTCCCGAATTATGTCCTGTAATAACTTTCCCCGCGCCTCTAACCCAATCTCGCCACAAACTTTCCTTACCTAAGTAACCATCGACGAGGTCAAGTATTAATGGTGAGCGATTTTTCCGTTCAGACCAAGATGTAAGATCTGCTCTCCCAGATAAAACTAGAACATCGTGCCGTTGATTTAAATCTAGTGTTACTTGATGCCCACGATGCTTTGCCCAGTGAACTAGCCGCCGTCTATCAGCTGGATGTCCCATATCTGGACTATTTGGGACATAACCAATTCGTAGTTTAGGCACTTAGAAAGTCTAACGGAGGGATCTAATTCTCTTTCTCAAAGACTCGTTGGGTCCCCAACCCTGGGATAGTAGTTGGGACTCTTGACCTACGACAGCCTTTTTTTCGTGCCCAGGTATCTGCTCTGAATAATCAAGCAATGATGCATCTAAATCAAATTCTTGGCAGACCAGTTCCGACAGTTCTTTAACGCTGGTTCCAACACCTGTACCGATATCTACAAAGTGGTTCAGATTTCCCTCGAACATAAAGTTAATTGCAGAAGCAATATCTGAGGTATGAATCCAATCCATTTCATAGTTTGGAGTGCGAATTGAAAATTGTTTTCCACCACTCAAATTTCTAATTAGTCCAGGAATAAATCGTTCAGATTTTTCATTTGGACCAAAAGCTTGAAACACGCGTGCCCAGTGAGTTCGCGCTCCGAATTTTTCTCCAATTTTTTTAAGTCCTAATCCAGTTTCAATTTTTGATTTTGAATAGATATCATTAACAACTAAAGGAGATGTTACAGAATTACAGAAACCGGGAGATGCCCCATACTCGCTCATCGTCCCAAGCCCTATAAATGCTTCGGAACCTGATTGGAAACTCAACCTTGCGAAGTTTAGTGTTGCATCACGATAATCAACATTTGATTCATTAGTCCAAAATTTTCCATGCTCTGTATCCCATGCTGTGCTTAGAACGACATCAGGTTTCGAAAGAGACAAGGCTCTTTTTAAAGTTTCCTCATCGAATAGATTAACTAAAAAATTTTCTCGGAGTTCCCCCTTACCTCCAATGCGAGAAAATTCAACTACCTCCCAGCCTTCAGTTTCAAAGACCTCGGAAATGGGAGAACCGAGAAAGCCATTTGCTCCCAAAATTGCGATCTTTGGCATTATCTAAACTCTCCATTTCTTCTTTGGGACTTAGTCAACCAGCACCTAATATAGAATTTTATCCTTAGAAAAGCACTCGGAATACACCAAATTGAATGATTCATGCGAGACTCAAAATAGAATTCAGTTAATGACTGTTATACCTATGACATTTTACAAATGTTTAGCATAAAGCCACCTTATCTGGCCTCGGAATATCGCTAAAATAATCCAACAGGGCGTGATACGTTCAAATTCAGTAGCACGATTTCAACAAGGAGGTGTGCATAGTTGGAGAACGAACCAGTTTCTCGCCTAGTACTTGGAGGAGCTTCACTTGGAAAACTAAGAACTCCTGACGCCGAAATTCTGCTTGCAACTGCTGAAGATGTAGGAATCACAAGAATAGATACTGCCCCTGGCTATGGAGATTCAGAAAATACAATTGGAAAAATTCTAAAAGGTAGAGGTGCTTTTTCTGTGAACACTAAGGTTGGTCTGCCCGGTTCAAAGGAGTTCAATCCTTATGAGATAGCTAGATCGGTGGACGAAAGTTTAAGGAAACTCCGCGTCGAAAGTATTGGAACTCTATTCGTTCATACACTTTCGAAAGAGCTGTTAACAGATGAAAATATTGATGCCATGATGAAATTGAAAGTACTGGGGAAGGTTCAAAGGATTGGATACTCAGGAGATGGAGAGGATCTCAAAGGCGCAGTGATAAAGTCAACATTTGATGATTTCATGTTGACCTATAATATTATTGACCAATCAAATAGTCAGGCAATAGCGGGTATTCGGGATGCAAGGCGGATCTATCTCAAAGTTTCAATGGCGCAAGCAATTTGGACAAGTCATGAGTTAAAAAATCGACTGTCAAGCATTCGGACTGTAAGAAAGCTCTTCCGAAAAGCGCCGCTTCCCGAAGCTTGGATTGACTATAAAATGAGATTTTCAAAATTCAAGTCAAGTATTTTGAGCAAGCGATATTCGGAGGAATTCTTAAGGTTTGCCCTAGATTCTAATGGCGGTAAACAATTCGTAGTCTTAGGTACGAATTCTCCTCAACACATCCTTGATGCGGCTCTAATTTCGACTTCGGAGTCGAATCTTGCTGGACTAGAACATTACCTCTCTCTTTGGCACAAATTGAGTTCGCCAACTTGGCTCCCTCATAATTAAGCCGTTGGCGATTCAAGGTAAACCTCACTTTTAACATTCTTGACACTGTTACCAATTCAGTCCATATTTATCAAATGGCTTTTACGCAAAGAAAAATTCTCGAATCTCTTTCTGCTTCGCGTTCTTCAATAATATTGGATTGGGGATGCGGTAAGGGCGAGCAGATAGATGCACTTAATCTTTTTGGATATCGCAACGTCTCTGGTCTCGATGTCGACTCTTCTTTTTCTCGAGATGACATATCAATCGATAAAGACTCAATTGGTTGGTTAGAGAGACATCCTGAAAGATGGGATGTCATCCTCGCACGCGAAAGCATCTATTACATACCAAAGAGAGAGCAACAAAGACTCTGGAGTGCCTTCAACTCAGCGTTAAAACCTGGGGGAAAATTGGTTGTAATCGCATTCAACGGAGCTCTTTCTTCTTCAGAGTGGATAAGGCAAAAGGATCTCGGAATTGAGATGATTTTCAACGAGATCACGCTGAGGGACCATGCAGAATCTGCATATTTTTGTGAAATTCAAGTTAGCGAAATACATTTAAATCATAGAACTCCGTTAGGGCATATCTTCTTCATTTGCCTGACCCTGTATAGAAATCTAAGTAATAGGATTCGATATATAGCAGAAAGGGGTATCGACAAAAACAATCCTCGTCTTTTTTCAAAGAGCATTATCTTAGAGGCCAGAAAAAAGTCGGATTAAGTGATTTTTCGTTGAGGCGAGTTTGAACTGCTTTATCCTAAATATTAATCGAAAGAATAGTCTCTAATCCCGACATAAGAATGTTTTTCAAGCTAGCTAAAAGTCATATTGTGCTCATTTTGCTATAGTGTGATTCTGTTGTTTTTGAACTCAAGAATGAACCGTATTGGGGATCTAATGTCAATAAAATATAAATCAAATACTAAGTCCTTGATCTCAGGTGAAAAATTGGTTCAGATTATAGATTTAGGACTACATGGCTTTGCAGATTCATTTTTTCGAAAAGAGCAAGAGGAGAGTGCTCGTCAATCAGCACCTCTTATTTGCATGTTAGATCAAACTACCGGGTTAGTGCAATTATTGAACCTTACTGATCCCGAACAGCGTTATCAGGAGTTTGAATATTCATATACATCATCAAATTCTGAAACTGCAAAAAGGCATTGGGAAGATTACATTCAGTATGTGAACTCTTTGAAATCGATGTCGGGTAGTACTATCTTAGAATTGGGATCAAATGATGGATTCCTATTAAATCTAGCAAATAAATTTGCAAGTAATGTATTAGGAGTTGATGCTTCACCTGCAATGTCTGACCTGGCAATTGAACTAGGTATCAAGACTTTAGTTGGAGCCTTTGGACAGTCGAATAAATTAAGTGCCGATATTAGAAGAGAGCATTCTGAATTTGATTTTATTTTTGCTAATAATGTTCTCAATCATTCAAATGACCCAGTTAGCTTCGTTGGTGAAGTGGCAAAATTATTAGGCGATGAGGGGCTCTTTATTTTTGAAGTTCCTTATTGGCTTGAGACCATCACATCACTTCGATTCGATCAGATTTATCATGAACACATTACATATTTCACGGTAAAATCCGCGATCGCACTTCTTGCTACAGCGGGATTATTCATTCAAGATGTAAGTGTTGTTGACTATCATGGGGGTTCACTCAGGGTTGTGGCTTCAAAGAAATCTGAATCGAACTCAGATATGACTAGTATTCTCTTAGCCAGAGAAAGCGACGAAAGACTTTGTACGCCTCAACGCTATGAGGAGTACTCAAGAGAAATTGCTTCCAGGCGAGATATATTCATGGAGGAAGTTTTAGTAAGAAAGCAACAAGGAAAGACAATTTTTGGAGTTGGTGCTGCTGCAAAAGCGAATACTTTGTTAACCTACTATGGATTCACTCCAAAGATAATGGATTTTATACTTGATTCATCGGTCCACAAGCAAGATAAGATGACACCTGTATCGAGAATTCCAATTATCAATGATGAGGTGGTGGTCGGAATGAAATCTGGTTTAGGTATTGTCCTCGCTTGGAATCTAAGCCAACCAATTCAGAAAAAACTGCTCTCACTAAATGGAGATTTGGAGTTCTTAAATCTATGAAAAAATTCAATATCTACACGAATCTTCCGGATAATCTAGGTACATTTAGTGACCAGCGAGGCAGCATAACTGATCTATTTTTCAAGACAAAGATTGACCATGTTGCATACATCGAATCTGTTCCGGGAGCTATTCGAGGAAATCACTATCATGCTGAATCAATCCAACATATGTTTATCGTTGATGGAACGCTGGAATATTGGTTTAAAATGTCGGAGCACGATGTGGCAGATTTTTCCCTCTGTATCCCGGGAGATGTAATTACCTCAGATCAAAATGAACTTCACGCCCTTCGTATTGGACCAAATGGATGCAGATTCATTGCCCTAACAGAAGGCAAGCGTGGGGGCTCAGATTATGAATCTGACACATTTAGAGTTGAAAATATTATTCCAGAATAATGAAAATTTTAGTTCTTGGCAGTAAAGGATACATTGGCGAAAATTTGAGTTCACTTCTGGAAACCTTATCTCACGAGATTGTGCGTGTTGATCGAAAAAGTTTAGATTTTGATGACGATAAATTTCTATTGACTCTATTTGACTTATTAGACAGAGAACAACCATCAGTGATAATTAATGCAATAGGTTCAATTGATTCAAAGGTTGCTCATAATCCACAAGCACTGTTCAATGCTATTGTTTTGCCAACGTATTCACTCTTTCAATATTTCTCTGAGAATAAGTGGGCAAGTAAAGTTTCAGTCATTATTCTCGGAAGCAACTCCGCTGGGGAGCCAAGACGTAACTATCCAATTTATGCAGCGCTTAAGGCCGCGGAAAGCGGGCTTTCCAAAACGGCTTCTGAATTATTTGAAGGGACGAAGGTTAATTGGATAGAGTTTAAAGTTCCCCGATTGCTTGGAGGGCTCGGTTCTTTAGATACTCTTACAAAATCTAGACAGAACTCAGCAGATTTAGGACTTTTAGAGCTACAAGATCAGATAGTTCAGTATGTTTCGAATTTAGAATCATAAAGTGTTGGCAATCTCCTGAGTTTCAACTATTTAAATAGTGCTAGCCTCTTTGAGGAACCATTGACAGTAGTCTAGGACACCTTCATTTATATTCATAGTTTGTGAAAAACCCAGTTTTTCAATTTTCGAAATGTCTGGCACTCTTCGGTTCGTTTCACCTGCAGGTGCAACGGAAGAGGAGAACTCAATCTCTCTCCCCAAACTTGAGGAAATCACTTGAGCAAGGTGCGAAATTGTGATTTCTTCTCGAGTCCCAATATTGAAAGTTTCTCTTTGGATGTCTGCTTGCAATAGTAAATCAAAGCTTTGCACCAAGTCTGAAATATGGCAAAAACTTCTTGTTTGCGTTCCATCGCCCTTCAGTACGACTTTATTTTTTTCTTCACTAATTATTTTGGAGCAAAGTTCTGGAATGACATGCTGAAATCCCATATCAGGTCCATATATGTTGTGAGGTCTGAATATTGCAAGACGATTTAAAAATGAATCTGCATGTATCCCTAAAAACTCTTGAACTATTTTACCAAGTCCATATGAATATCTTGGGTTAAAGGGGTCTGGTACAACTAAAGGTACATTTTCCGGAGTCGGGAAAACACCGGGGTACTGATAAACCTCAGAGCTTGAGGCTAGATACAGATCTGGGACATCATTTGCTTGCATTCCAGACAATACATTTTGCATACCAGCGATGGCTACTTCGAGGACTTCTCGTGGCCTCTCATAAAAGTTGACTGTTCCATTTATATAAGCCAGATGTAAAACTAAGTCAACTCCTTTGCAAGATTTTGATACAAAGTCGAAATCTCTAATATCACCTACTTTGATATCTATCGAGTCTATGACGTCATTCAATCTTCGAAAACTTCCACGAGAATTATCATCAAGGATTTTAACTTCGAATCCCTTTTCTAACATTAAGCGAGTAAGTGTTGAACCTATGAATCCAGTTCCACCGGTGATCAAACATGTTTTCAATTTTTACCCCCAACTCCAAAAGAACCTTTAGAGTGGTTACCCCAAGAATAATACTGCTTATTTCCGGCCAAGAATAAATTTTGATCGTTTCTTCCCCAGAAATCGTAAATTAATAGCGGTCCGTCAGAAGATTCCGAAATTGATACTAAGTCAATGTTATCAAAATATGGATGATTGTTTACCAAGATAATTGCAGACGTGTCTAACAATACTTGCGACAAAGTCGATCCCGACCTGAAGCCAAGTAGCTCTAATTCGGAGTGTGGAATCACTGGATCCCAACAATAAATATCCGCATCTCCTAATATTTTTGAAAGAGAGTCCATCAAAGTAATGGAGGGCGAGCCTCTTAAATCATTTGTTTCCGGGACGCCTTTAAATGCGACTCCGAGTACCACAACCTTTTTTCTTGACTTAACTACATTTTTATTTATCCAATTAGATATAAATTCTGATGCCTCAGTAATTACATTTTCATTTGTTGCTCGTGCAGCAATTGCAATTCTTGCAAGTCCTCCGAATCCCTCCATAGACTCGGAGAGAAGATATGAATCCTTTTCCAAACAAGGACCGCCCACTGGACCTGGTGAAGCCAAATTAGTTCTTTTATAACCTAACTTACCCGCTGAAATAACTTCGGAAGCGCGAATTGGCTGAGAATTACAAAGGTGCGCCACTTCATTTGAAACTGCGAAGTAGACGTCTCTCTGCATATTATCAACTAATTTAATCATTTCTGCGGTTTCTATATTTGAAACGTTTACAACGTTTGGAGTGACTTGTTGGAAGAAATTTGCTGCTCTGTCTCTCGCTCGAGAGGATGCGGCGCCAACAATTTGAGGGAGCGCTCCTAGTTCCATTAAGGCCGCCCCTTCTAAAGTTCTTTCAGGGCAAAAAGCTAAATCAAAATTTTTTCCTGAACTTTCAAGAATCGGTTTTACGATATTAGTTGTAGTATTTAATTTCACCGTGGACCTCAATATGACCATATCACCATCGTTCATTGCTTCAGCTACCTGCGCGCTAACATTCGTAATTGAATGCAGAATCGCATTTTTGTCCTTATCGATAGGGGTCCCAACCGTGATAATAAAAACTCTCTTGTGATTCGATTCGGGTATTTCCTTTGAATAAGTAAGGGAACCTTTTTCAATATTTCGCGCTATTAGTTCATCCAGTTTTGGTTCCCAAAAGAATGCTTCACCTTTATTAAGGGAATCCAAAACCAGATCCCTAATTTCAACACCATGAACTTGAAAACCGAGTTCGGATAAGTAGGCACCGAGAGTCAAACCCACATAACCGAGACCAATTACTACAACATGCTTGTCTTCAAAATCCTCTACTAACATTAATTAGATTGCTCCAGTCATTTTGAGATATGCGAGCATACCGCTGTGGGTTGAAAGTGAAATCAAGCCGGAGTTTAATACATTTTCAATTTCTTCCTGAGCCACCCATTGTCGCTTTATACCTTCTTCTTCCAGCCACCCCACTTTTTCCCGCGTATATTCAAATAGGAAGGGATACAAGCGAGTCTCAAGTCTTGCCGAATCTATGTACTGCATAGGCAATACAATAGGTTCGCTGGTTGGGATGAGACCAACCTCTTCCTCTAATTCACGTGTAGCTGCATCGAGCGCAGATTGACCTGGTTCGATAAGTCCCGATGGAAGTTCCAGTGTGTCAAAATCTAAGGCGATGCGGTACTGCTTAACTAGAGCAATTCTTCCCTCGTTTATCGCCACAATCGCTACATAATCTTGAGTCCGAAAATGGACAAATGGCTCCGGATATCCCTCAAGATATCGAGAAATGAGTACGGCCCAGGAATTTAGGACCTGTGCTTCCTCACGAAATTTCAAAAATCCCCCGATTTTGAATGTGGCATAACAATTTTAGACTTAATCCTATTGAAAAACTTAGTAAATACCTAAGCCATCCACCTTAATCATGGCCAACTACTTACTTAATATATTGTCCGGTTCCCTAAATTGACCACTTTAGAGTATCAATAACTATCATTTCCCTCGCTTCCAAGTGCTGACAGTCATCAGAGGTATACTCCCTTATTAGTGAGTACCAGCAATTTTGAAGATCTGAAATACATTGATGCGAAATCAACTGCGAGGATTAACGTGAATAAGCGCCAAGGCAAGATTTGAATGGGTATCGATACAGCGGCAGCGCAATTGCTCCTACTTGCTAGGAGCAAATCTGATTTCGATCCGAGTCGGGGGATAATATTTGGGCATCAGAAAAACTACGTGGGTCCAATGCTAAAGAAATCCATCCGCCGTAATTTAGATACAGATTCAGGAAATCTAGAAAGTGAATATGCTGACGGTTTCTTTCAAGCCTTGGGGATATCGCAACTTGATGTTCTCGATATTAGTGAATACGAAGGCGCAAATGTAATACATGATCTTAATTTGGAACTTCCTCCAACCATGAAACGATATTCCTTGGTAATAGATATAGGCACTTTGGAACATGTTTTTGATATTGCTCAAGGCTTACAAAATATTAAAGACCTTTGCCTTCCTGGCGGTTACGTACTCATGCTGAGTCCTGCGAACAATTGGCTCGGCCACGGGTTTTATCAACTATCTCCAGAGTTACTATTTCGAAACTTTGATGACTCACTAGGTTGGGAAGTTGAGGACATGTTTTTAGTGCGGAAAAATTTATTTCGCATTGCTTGGTATCCCATTATTGATCCTAAAGTTAAACAAATGCGTGGGAATATACACTCTAGGGGTTCAACGTATGTAGGTGTGATTGCAAGAAAAATGAAGAATTCAGACCTAGCCGAGCAGGTTCAACAATCCGACTATGTCAAAGCCTGGGAAAAACAATCTATTAGCCGTGCTGGAAAAATATATTTGGGTTTACCAAATTCTCTTAGACTTTTACTAGACCTAACGTTGATGGAACTCCTCACTCGGCGACGTGGCAGACTATCGCGCCAAAGATTTTATTGGAATGACGGAAAACTTTACCTTCGATAAAATTATCTACTCTAGAAAACTTCCCAGCTTGGGTTTGCTGAATTACACAACGGGAAAATAAAATCATTTGGATTGAACCTGCCATTGACATCCCACTCGGATGGCAGAAATACACTTGCCCCTTTTTGTAAGGCAACCCATGCGCCCCACCACGATAACGTGCTATTTGATCCCAGCATTTCGTTGGCGAAACTCATTATCGCCAATGTTTCCCATGCAGTGGTTGAGTTATTGTCCAAAACCAAAAATGGATTAATCTGCAAAATGAGTTCTTCAACATCTCTGCGATGCTCGGCTAGCAATACAACTCGATTGGATGGATGATCTTTAGCCCATTGCACAAAAAAGGCATCATCCAAACTCCCAATGAGAGTTTCGGGATTCCGATCTGTTCGGTAATCGCCCCTTCGTACATGAATCACCGTGTAAGGCTTAGAAAGGTCAAACCGGCGAGTCAATTCAATATATTTTTCTTCAAGAATCGGAAAAAGCTCTGCACGAATCGTCTCTTTTTGATTTTCTGCATACTTCCAATTTTGAAAGTACCCATTTGCGTATCTAACATTCCTTGGATATGTTGCGTGAGCCCTAGTTCCGGAGCGTGGATTTTCACGGTAATATCCGAGAAAATGAAGAATCGGTGTCAATCGTTCTATTGCCCAAAGTCGATCAAAGATCCTTGGAATTATGTTCCTATTGCTCTTACCCGCTACTTTGTGATGTTTACAGACGCGATAAAGTGGGGTTAATCCCAATTCATAGACTACCTGTGCCACTGGTCCAACTGGAATCTTTGGATAGAGCCTGAACTCAGAGGATGTCAGAAGTTCATGTGCGAAAAACCATTGAAATAGTTGATTCCCCAGGCCGCCTTGGATAGAAACGACAGGAAGACTCTTCATAATTCGAAATCATACAGTGAATGGCCGATTGAAAACTCTCCTCGGCTGGTAACTTACGCATATGGAGTCAGGAAAGATGAATGAAAAAGTTTGGAATCCTAATATACAAGCACTCCGGGGCCTATCTATCCTCTTAGTTCTTATAGCCCATCTTTTTGACAAACCGGGACAGTTTGGAGTTATAGGAGTAGGAATCTTTTTTTGCATTTCTGGCTATTTGATTTCAAATATTCTAATAAAGGAATTTTCTAAAACGGGAAAGATTGATTTTGTGAAGTTTTATTTGAGACGAGCTCGTAGACTCTTACCGCTAGCTTATTTGGTTATTCTAATTGTGGTTCTAATCTCTGGCTTGGTGCAACTATTTCCGTCTAGCCTCTCACCTTTTATTGCTTCAAACGGCTATGGCGATTTCAAGCAATATTTGCTGTCGGCACTCTTCACGATTTTCTATATCGGAAATTTCTTTGGGCTTGCAAATTTGGGGTACCAAGACCTTTCTGTCGCATTAGGCCATTTCTGGACTTTAGCGGTTGAAGAGCAGTTCTACTTTGTCTGGCCGCTTGTCCTGCAAATGATACTTAGATACTGGCCTCGCAAACTAACTCTAATCCTTCTGTTAGGTATCGTTTTGACTCCAGGGATCCATCTCTTTTTTTCGTTTGAAGGCAAGTCAAGTTGGACTCTTCCCACGTCCTATCTTGATCTTTTCTTTTTTGGAGCCCTTTTTGCAATCTATAAAGAACGAATTTCCAACTTACGATTTCAATTGGTATTAATAGCACTGGGTAGCATATCGGTGGGACTACTGGTCTATTTCAATGTTCAGGTAGAGGATTTTTATTCTCAGGGTTACACACTATTTGCGCTCACCGAAATTACACTTTTTTTAGGACTTCTTAACTGGACTGCCTTTGGAAAAATTCGAATCCTCTGTAAACTTGGATATTGGTCTTATGCCTTGTACTGCATACATTGGCCGGTTATAACTCTTTTGCACGCAGTGCAAATGAACTCTCTAGTTAGAATTCTTCTTGCTGCATTTATCTCGATAATGCTCGCTGGTTTAAGTACAAAGTACTTTGAGACAATTTTTTGGAAACCGCGTTATAAGGAGTCCGTCGAAAGGGCTTGAAATTCAACAATCTATGAAGAATTTAGTCAATACAGGCACGTGACCTAGAATCAGAAACAAGTCAAGCGGGAGATGGCAAATGGAGTTATGAGGAAAGTAAAACTAAAGCAAAGAGTTGCAGATCGTGCACGGCTTAATGAACTTGTAACTACATCTAGATTTGCATTTAACTTGCTCAAAAGAGCAGACAAAGTAAACTTATCAATAATGGTAATTCTCCAAATTGCCTTCGGTCTTCTTGATCTCGCTGGTGTTTTCTTGCTTGGGGTCATCTCATCTCAGTTCTGGTCTAGCCATGGATCGCAGGGTATGGGAGTATCCGCAACCTTAGATAGCATCTTAAGAGTATTTCAAATGGAGAATCTCTCAATATCGCAATTATCTTCCTTGGCTTGCACTTTGTTCATTGTAAAAGCTCTCTTAAGTACGCTTAATGCCCGACGTATGTATTCTCAGTTAGCTGAATATACAAACGTGATTTCGAAAAACTTCATACAATTGTATTTAACTACTCCCTATGTCTTGCTTCGTAAGATCAATGAGCAACGATTCTATTTTGCTTTTACGGATGGTTTAAATTCTTTAATAATCGGCGTTCTAGGAAGTTTGATACTAATAATTAGCGATGGCATAATGCTTTTTTTACTTTTCGCCGCTTTGTTTTTCGTGAATTTTTCCACCACGCTAGTGATGATCTTATTTTTCTGCACACTTGCATTTTCTCTACTTAAGTGGATTGCGCCAACTATTAAATCCATCGGTAACTCACTCGGCATGCTTTCCAACAGGAGTCGTGAATTTCTTCACGATTTAAGAGAAATGTTCCCAACCATCCGGAAACACGAACAAATGGGTTTTCTCACAAAGAAAATTTCGGATACACGCGCAGAGAGTTCAAAGGTTTTTGCAAGGGGCGAGTGGCTTATTTCTGTACCCAAAAATGTATTGGAAATATCAGCAATCCTGGGAATATTTTTCATTATTATTTACTCGAGCACTGCCACAGGAAAATCAGTCAGTATTGCTGTAGTCAGTCTGTTTTTTGCAGCGAGCTCTAGAATTGTTCCCGGACTCGTAAGAATTCAGGGAAATTGGTTGGCTTTTAATCGAAGTGTTGGTTACTCCTCTGAAGGCATGGAGTTATACCGATTAGTGCGCAAACATGGCCACTTGAACCAAGTCCAAACCAATCAAAGAAAAATCAATGACATTGTTGATTCTTCAGAAATCGTTTTTTCTCTCAAAGAAATTTCCTTTAGATACCCCGATGGCAATCTCGATTCTCTTTCCCATATTTCATTGGATATTAGGAAAGGAGAGAAAATTGCAATTGTAGGAGATTCTGGTGCGGGCAAAACAACATTGGCAAACATAATATTGGGGCTTTATCAACCCACACTTGGAAAAATTCAGCATTCGCAATTTCCTGAGGATTCTTCTGAAGGGCGATATGGATATCTCCCCCAAGTACCACACATAATCTCTGGAACACTATTAGAAAATATAGCGCTGACTGATAAACAAGATTTGATTGACTTAAAACGAATTCGTCAGGCCTTAGATGATGCCCGAATTAGTGACTTCACAAATACGTTACCTGAAGGCCTGGGCACGATGCTCGGTCCCCGTGGTCTTTCCCTAAGTGGTGGACAGAAACAGAGAATTGCACTAGCTCGCGTTCTGTATTCAAACCAAAATGTAGTAGTTCTTGATGAACCCACAAGCTCTTTGGACGCTGAAACTGATGACATCGTGAGTGAAATGTTAGTCAATAAAATGAGAGAAAAGACGATAATTATTGTTGCCCATAGGTATAGCACAATAAGAAAAGTGGATCGAATTTTATATCTTCATGCTGGGAAAGTACTTTGCTTCGATACTTGGGATGTGGTTTTAAATACCGTTCCAAAATTTGAATTACAGGCGAATCTTCAAGGTTTTATTTCGTGACCTAAATGAGAAATGAACTTATTTCCGTTGTCATTACTAATCATAATTATGGGCGTTTTCTCTCACAAACGATAGAAAGTATCTTCGCGCAAGTTGATGTGACCACTGAGGTAATTGTAGTGGACAACGGATCTACCGATAATTCACGTGAGATCATTGAAAGTTTCGGTGATCGAGTTAAATGCATTTTTCAGGGTGACGTTGGTCAAGCAAGAGGTCGCAACGCGGGGATTTCCAATTCTGCGGGAAGTTTAATTGCATTCTTGGATGCAGATGATTATTGGGAACCCAATAAATTGTCAAGCGAGTTGGAGTTGGTCTCTGATGCGACGCAGTTTGTTTATTGTGGCATTCGTCAGTTCGATAGCAGCAGTGGAAATACTGTTCGAATTTTAGTTCCGCGTTTTATTGGAGACTGCAAAGAAGCTTTTGTTGACTTCCCAAACCTGGCGATAATACCTGCGGGAGAAAGTTGTTCTCTAGTCACCAGAGCTCTCATTGAAAAGGTGGGGGTATTTGACACTAGGCTGAGTGGAGCAACAGGTCGAGATTTCTTTAGGCGTTGCTCGGTGGCAACACAATTTGCAGCAGTTCCAGATCCTTTAGTTCATTACAGATTGCATGATTCGAATTTTAGTAAAAGTTCTAAGGCTGTCATGGACGACACTGAGCTTTCATATAAGTATCTTTTTGAAGACCCTTCATGGATATTCGCTCAACCTTTAAAAAGGAAGTGTTCAAGAATTCTCCAATGGTCTTTCTTTAAAACCAACGTCAGGGATAGAAAATTTAAACATGCATTAATCAATATGGGCAAAATTGTTAAATCACTTTAAATCTTTAAGGGTGGCTTGGTCGTTAATTACATTCAAGATGATGCCAAGATTACGTTGTTTGTCGAAAACTTCTTGAACGTGCATCTTTCCTTGTTGAGCCACCTTCTCAACTAGATTCGGATTATTAATACAAAAGAGTATTTTCTCAGCAAGATCAATGGGATCAGACTCTCTGGAAAGAAAACCTGTCTCACCGTCTGTAATACTAATCTCGTGACCTTCAAATGAAGTAGTAAGGACCGCAGTTCCGGAGGCTTGTGCCAAACACAAGACCAGAGCGGGCCCTGCTTCGTCATCCCCATCAGAACTTGTAATGCTCGGTAAAACAACGAGATCTGTGGTTGTTAATACTGAAGCGTATAAAGAATTGAAACTACCATTTACGGTTGATTCCGAAGAGTCAATCCATTCAATCAGGTTCTCAATTCCAAGTTGTGATGCAAATTCTTGAAAATTGGGCCACGAGTTTCCATAACCTAGGACTCGTAAATTTACATCTTTTCCTAATGTTTTGAGATGAGAGACCGCTTCAAATAAGACCTTATGACCCTTTTTCTCAACCAGCCGCCCAGGTATCGTGATTGTATAAATGGATTTTGCGGGTTCTTTTTGAACAGCTAAGTAAAGACTCAAATCCAATGGATAGTTATATGCAGTTATCCTCGATGGGTCTATTCCAAGCTTAGTAACCCTCTTTTTCACATCGTTGGAAAGTACAAGAAATCGTCCGCTTGTTTTTGCGAAAATTGCATATTGCTTTATCCACCTAGGTTGTCTCAGGGCAACACTTATATCATGTCCGTAAAAGGCGACAATAAAAGGTATATGAAATTTCCCAAGATATTTAATTAGCGAGGCTGCAGTCTGTCCAAAATGGAAGTAAATGACATCTGGTTTAAATGTACGGATCTGTGCCTTTACGAAACTTCTAAATCTTATCTTGGACAATTTTCGGAAAAAAATATTTCTGGGGTATGGGGATTTCAACTCGCTTATTGTCTCAAGTGCGTGATTTGGAATACCTTTCAGTGCACTATTTCGAACTAAAATGCGCGAGACCGAAATCTGCGCTATTCCTGTTGCTGCAAGAGCATCATCAATGTTTGCACCGGAATTTACTCGTAAATCCCAAATATGCATAACTCTTTTTGGTGTAGCCACAGAGCCCATCAATTACTATCCCCTGACTAAGTTAATTGCACTGATTATTCGATCAATTTCAATTTGGTTTAACTCTGGGTAGCAAGGAATACTAAAGACTTCATCACAAAGTCTCTCCGAAACTGGAAGTTCTATCTCTCCATTTTTACTTTGGTCTATCGGTTGCTTGTGGTCGGGAATTGGATAATGAAGCGCCGTATCAATCCCCATAGAATCAAGGTGCTCTCTAACCGCTTCACGTTTTGGAGACGAGATTACAAATAGGTGTCCTACGTACTCATTTGAATCAAATGTCGGAAGAGTTAGCCCTGTCTTTGTAATCTGAGATTTGAATGACTCAGCTATCTCTCTTCGGCGCTGGTTTTCAGCATCCAAACTTGGTAGCAACACATTGAGTATCGATGCTTGCATTTCATCCAATCGACTATTCCTTCCTCCAAACCTGGAAACTTTATATTTGCTAGTCCAACCATAGATTCGTAATTCCTTTAATCTAGAAGCGAGCACTTCGTTGGAGGTAGTTACGGCTCCTCCGTCACCGAGTGCGCCTAAATTTTTAGTGGGGTAAAAACTGAAACTTGCGAGATCACCAAAAGTGCCAACTTTGCGACTATTTACCTCTGCCCCTTGTGCTTGCGCACAATCTTCAAGCAATCCAACTCCTGCTTCGGCGCATAATTTTGAGATTTCCTGTATTTCATTGACGGCCATCCCGTAAAGGTGGGTCACAACAATCGCCTTGACTCCCAATCTGATTGCGCGTTGAGTCTCATTCGCAGAAACATTTCGAGTTTTAAATTCAACATCAAGATAAAGTGGCTCAGCGCCAATCGCAAATATTGCAGTTGATGCATAATATCCAGCATTAGCGACCGTAGCTACTCGATCTCCAGAAGTCACGCCGAGAGCCTTTAAACTTAATTCGATGGCATCAGTCCCATTAGCTACGCCAACACAAAATTGAGTTCCTATATATTCAGCAAATGACTTTTCGAAACTTTCGACTTCCCCGCCGAGAACGAAGTTAGACCGGTCGAGCACGCGTCCAATTGCCTCATCAATTACTTCTCTATATTTTTGTGTTCGGCGACTTAAATCGGCAACAGGAATATGCAATTCACCTGAGTCAACTTGATTTCTACTCAAGGCTAAATGCCTCCTTCTTAAAGTTCTGAATAGGTTGAGTCTAGTGAGTTATTTGTGTTGCTATTAAAAAGTCGTTGAAATCCCTTATGTAGTCGCTTTCTAGATAGGCATCAGAGGCCAGCACCAATAAAGTTGAATTATAAGTGAAATTGAATTGCGTTGACCATGTCATTGGAGGAAGACTAAGTCCGAATAAAGGAGAATCAAGTTGGATTTCATAACTTTCGGTCCCATTTATTACTTCTACTGCGCACTCTCCTCCAAGGCATATTAAAAATTGTTTGCACTCTTTGTGGGCATGCCCACCTCTATTTTCACCTTCGGGGACATTGAAAATATAGAAAATCCGCTTTGGATAAAATGGATGAAACTGACTAAAATCGGCGATGGCAAGTGAACCGCGTGCGTCAAATGAGTTTTGAAGGCGATAAACCTTTACTCCAGAAGTCCCTATTTCCACTGAATCTCTTACTGAAGTCAAACCTTCGCCAATATCTTGAAGTGAAATCATTTTTCCCTTTCGTTCCCATCTTCAAGTAAGGAAACAAGAAATTTACCGAAGGGCGATGCTCCATATGCAATTGCCAGAGAGCTTAGTTGGTCGTCGGTTATCCAACCCTGACGCCAAGCAACTTCTTCTAGGCAGGAAACTTTTGTTCCTTGGCGGTCCTCAAGGATTTTTATATAAGAGGACGCGTCGTGAAGCGCTTGCACAGTTCCGGTATCTAGCCAAGCCGTACCTCTAGGAAGTACTGAAACGCGGAGGTTATTAGCCTCCAGATATGCATTATTAACAGAAGTTATTTCTAGTTCGCCTCGTGCACTTGGCAAAACACTTTTTGCGAATTCAACTACATTTTGATCGTAAAAATATAGTCCTGGCACCGCAAAATTGGATTTTGGCATTTCTGGTTTTTCCTGGATAGATAAGACATCCCCTGAATCAGAAAATTCGACTACACCGTACTGTGAAGGATCTGCAACGCGATAAGCGAATATGTGTGCTCCCTCAACATTGGTATAATCCATTAACTGACGGCCAAGACCAGATCCATGGAAAATATTGTCGCCGAGGATGAGCGCACATTTTTGCTCTTCGAGGAATTTTTCCCCTATTAGAAAGGCTTCCGCAAGCCCTCGAGGTTTGTCCTGAATTTTAAAATGAAATTCAACCCCTAATTCCTCTCCTCTTCCTAGAAGCCTTTTGTATGCATCATGGTCTTCGGGAGTGGTAATTATGAGGATTTTTCTGATGCCCGCTGCCATAAGCGTGGCAATTGGATAGTGGACCATAGGTTTGTCGTAAACATGCAACAGTTGCTTGCTGACACCTCTGGTAATTGGCCATAAGCGCGATCCGGTGCCACCGGCTAGAACGATTCCATGCATGGCCTAAGCCTAACCCGTGTAACCTGACGGCATGACTCTAACAGGGTGCGAAAATTGAATATTCTTGTTACAGGTGGCGCTGGATTCATCGGATCTAATTTTGTTAGACGTATTTTCGATGGATCATTCTCTGGATTTGGAAAAGTGACCGTCCTGGACAAATTAACTTACGCTGGGAATTTGGCTAATTTGTCCGAAATTTCTAGCGATGCGTATGAATTCATCAAAGGCGATATTTGCGATGTATCTCTAGTAGAAAAGCTCGCAAAACGGCATGACGTTATAATCAATTTTGCCGCAGAGTCTCATGTAGATCGTTCAATAGGAAGTTCCAGGGATTTTATTGAAACGAATGTATTAGGTACTCACACACTGCTTGAAGCTGCTAAAACAGGTGGAATTTCTAGATTTCTCCAAGTCTCTACCGACGAAGTCTATGGAACTATAAGTGAAGGTTCTTGGGATGAAAATGCACCTTTGTTACCAAATTCGCCGTATGCGGCCTCAAAGGCTTCAGCCGATTTAATTGCGAGATCTTTTTTTCGTACCTACGGTTTGGATATTCGCATTACTCGCTGTAGTAACAATTATGGCCCAAATCAATATCCCGAGAAAATAATTCCCCTCTTTGTTACGAATCTTTTGCAAGGCCGAAAAGTTCCCATTTACGGAAATGGGCTAAATGTCCGAGATTGGCTTCATGTAGATGATCATTGTCGTGGAATTTTTCTAACTCTCACACTTGGTTCCCCTGGTGAAATTTATAATATGGGTGGGGGTTCTGCCATGACGAACATGGAATTAGCCAAGAAAATCTTGATGCTAATGGAGAAAGACGAAAAGAGTATATATTTTGTCGAAGATAGACTTGGACACGATTTTCGGTACTCCATAGACTACGACAAAATTTCACAGAACTTAGGATACATTCCTAAAGTAGATTTTGAGAATGGCATAATGAAAACTATTGAATGGTATGGTGAAAATGAAGAATGGTGGCGTAATCTGCAGTAATCAACTCTTCCGAGCAATGATAGGTTCCCGTAAGTTGAACCTGAAGTTTCTTAATGAATACCGCCGAATGCTGGATTTTAAAGTATGAGCAACGAAGAAAAATCCTTGTTACAAAGTTCTAAAAAGCTTGGAAATATTCAAGTCTTGCGCGCATTTGCTGCATTGATTGTAATTATGTATCACATCGTAAGTAATGCCTCCATTAGCCAGGGAATCTCAATCACACTCTTCTATTCTCTTGGACACTGGGGATTCTCTGGAGTGGATTTATTCTTTGTAATCTCTGGGTTTGTGATGATAGAGAGTCAGCGAAATCGACCTACAAATTCATTTGAATTTTTTAAAGCGAGAATAATTAGAATTGTTCCCATTTATTGGCTCCTCACATTTTGTTATTGGACTATTGCGACAATTTTCCCTGCCTACTTCCAGCACATAACAGCAACTCCATCTTGGTTATTCACTTCTCTGCTTTTCACTTCAGGGGTTCTGGGATTTGGAAAGCCGATTATCGGTCAAGGCTGGACACTTGAATTTGAGATGCTCTTTTATTTATTTTTTGCATCCAGTCTGTGGCTGCGTAACTCCTTCCGTTCGGGAATTCTGACAATCGCTCTAATTACAATTGCTGTACAAAGTTTCACTCTTAATCAAATAGTGTTTGAGTTTTGTTTCGGGTTATTAGCCGGAGTCATTCACCAGAAATATAAGATCTCGAAAAACATTGGATTGGTTCTCACTATAATCGGTGGGGGTGCATTGCTCCTTGAATTGCTTTTTGGAAGCGGGGAGGGAAACCGCGTTCTACTTTTTGGATTGCCTTCCATGTTTCTTCTACTTGGAATCGTAAATTTAAACCAGTTGACGAACAGGTTTTTACTGGCTCTTGGTGATGCTTCTTACAGTGCTTACTTGTTGCAATTTTTTGTTATTCCATTGCTTTTTAAGCTCACACTTAATCTAAGCGCGATAAGAAGCCAGGGCGATATTCTGGTTCTTGTCTTTACTGTCATTACGGTGCTTGCAGGTCAGGTTCTATACGTTGTTGTCGAGAAGAGACTCACTTCTCGTTTTAGGCGACTCAGCAAAGGCCGGTGATTAAAGGAGGTAATTTTGTTAGACACTTTTACTCCGCACAAATTGAAACTCATGTTGTGCAGAGTAGGTTCACAATGACCTAGACTCAGACAATGAGAATTTTAGTCACTGGCGGTGCTGGCTTTATTGGCTCCCATTTGTGCGAGCGATTAATTAGTGACGGACACTCGGTAACAGCCATAGACAATTTTTCAACAGGCAGCGCTTCGAATTTACTCAATTTAAAAGGTGTCGATAAATTCACACTATTAGAAGGTTCGATTCTAGATACAACTATTCTGAACCCTCTTATTAAAGAAGTGGACTACATTTTCCATCTAGCAGCTGCTGTTGGGGTATTCAATATTGTTAATAATCCATTAGCAAGTTTATTAACAAATATTCGGGGTACAGAGAATGTACTTGAGGCCGCCTATTCAGCCAACATCCCTGTGTTTCTAACTAGCAGTAGCGAAGTGTATGGAAAAAATATTTCGGATTCGCTAAAAGAGAGCGACGATCGAATTCTTGGAAGCCCTGTCACATTGCGGTGGTCATATAGCGAAGCTAAAGCAATAGATGAATCACTTGCTTACGCATACTTTGTTGAAAAGCAGTTACAGACAAGAATCGTACGATTCTTTAACACTGTCGGACCTCGCCAACTTGGTGCGTATGGAATGGTTGTGCCACGATTCGTTAAGGCTGCGCTCAATGACGAGCCAATCACCATTTATGGAGATGGAAATCAAACGCGTTGTTTTGCACATGTTTATGACGTTGTTAATGCCGTTCTAGCTATTGCTTTTGAAGTAAACACGGTCGGAAAAGTAATCAATATTGGAAATAATTTTGAAATCTCGATTAATGCTCTCGCCAAAAAGATAATCGAAGAAACAAGTTCAAAAAGCGAGATTATTTATGTTCCTTATGAAGAAGCTTACGGTGATGGCTTTGAAGATATGGAACGTCGCGTTCCAAATATTGAGTTGATTAGTAAATTAGTTGGCTGGAAACCTCAGCGTGATTTATCGACCATGATTGCCGATATTTCTTTCGAGATGAAAAAGACTTCCTAAAGTGAACTAACGCCTGCTTGACCAGTTAAAGAATTTGTACAGTCAAGAATGAGAACTCCGCTTGTAATCAGTTGACTTAGATTCATACCGGGCTGCTTCGTTGCAAGGATTGCAACATCACAATCCCAATCTAATTCAACTGGAGTTGAACCCTCCCAAACGGGCACCAATGGATCATGCCAAGCAACATCTGCACCTTGCGCTTTCAAGTGATTGCGGAGTTCGGACACCGGGGTTTCGCGTACATCACCAACACCGGGCTTGTATGCAACACCAAGAATCAAAACTTTAGGCTTCGCGATACCTTTGTCAACCAAACTGAGCGCACGTTCTGCCACATATTTTGGCATCTCGTGGTTAATTGAATCGGCTGATTCAACAAAGGCAGCCTTGCCACCATTTTGACGTGCCCACCATGTTAAGTACAAAGGGTCTACAGGAATGCAGTGCCCGCCAACACCAACACCTGGTCTAAAGGGCATGAATCCATAAGGCTTTGAAGATGCGGCATCAATTACTTCGTGAACATTAATTCCACTGGCTGAACAGAGTTGGGTGAATTCATTAATGAGGGCAATGTTTACTAGGCGGAAAGTATTTTCAAGAAGTTTGGCAGCCTCGGCCACCTCGGGAGTTGAAACCGACTCAGCAGCGTCGCAGATTGATTCGTAGAATGCGAGCGCTCGTTTTTGTGACTCTCCATCAATAGCTCCAACAAGACGTGGAGTATTTTTCTGATTCCAGACTGGGTCGCCTGGATTCACGCGCTCGGGTGCACTTGCAAAATAGACCACTGAAGTTTCAACCGGTTTAAACGAGTTAACAACCGGAATTATGATCTCTCTAAGTGTTCCTGGGTATGAGGTTGATTCGCTTACGACCAGGGTTTTATTTGAAACAAAGGGAGCGATGCCCGTGGCGGCGTTCCGCAACAAAGTTAGGTCTGGTTCGCGCTTATCATCCAAAGGCGTAGGAACACAGATTGTGATGACCGATGCTTGTGCCACAGTCGAGTAATCGGTCGTTGCTTTGTAAACACCCTTTGAAATCGCTGCTTGTAATTGTGTGTCGGATATATCCTCAACAGGACTTGAACCCCCGTTGATCTGAGCCACCTTAGCTTCAAAGTTATCGACCCCGATGACTGACCAGCCAGCGTCAACGGCGGCCATTGCCAGGGGTAGCCCAACGTAGCCTTGACCGATAATGGCCAGAATTTGGGGCTGTTGCGCGCTCATTGATTGAATCCTAACCTCTCGGCAAGGCTTTGCGTGCACATCGGGTCTACCGGGCTATGTGACCTCCTGTTGGATATTTGAGGGAAGATAGGCGAGTGAACTCGACTGATGTAGCCCCTATTCGAGTCATGCGAATAATTGCTCGAATGAATGTCGGTGGTCCGGCCGTTCAGGTTTCAGGGTTGATGCGGGGGTTTAATTCCGTCGATTTCGATCAACGGTTGTTTACCGGTTTTTGCACCGCCGATGAGGCCGACTACTTAGATACGGTCGCCACCGATATTAAAGCTACCCGCATTGAAGGTTTTGGGCGTCGCGTGAGTCTGGGCGGAGATGTAAAAGCCTTCCTTTCACTTATTAAAGAGATCAGAAGTTTCAAACCGCACATCATTCATTCACACACAGCTAAAGCTGGATTCTTGGGTCGAATCGCGTCGATTATTTCTTTCCAGCCTTCTATTCGAGTACATACATTTCATGGTCATTTACTCAATGGATACTTCGGTTCATTTAAGCGAGCGTTGGTTGTTATCGCGGAAAAAATTTTGGCGATATTTACTCATCAATTATTGGCTGTAGGTGACAGAGTGCGGCAGGATTTATTGGGTGCCGGAATTGGAAATTCTAAGAAATTTGGGTTAATGCCTCCAGGTTTAGAAATTGGTAGGCTGCCGAACAAATTAATTTCGCAAGAATTCTATGGACTCACAAGTTCGACAGTGCAGTGTGCATTTATTGGGCGCGTAACACAGATTAAACGCCCTGATAGATTTCTAGATGTTGTAAGCGAGATCAAGAGGCGTGAGGTTGCCGTTGAATTCTTTATGGCAGGTGACGGCGAGTTATTGGAAGGTTGTCGGGAGAGAATTACAGGCGAAGATTTACCGGTAGTGATTTTAGGGTGGCAAAGTGATATTGAAAAAGTGCTTGCCGCCGCCGATATTGTCTTACTCACCAGTGATAACGAAGGAACACCGCTGAGCTTGATTCAGGCAGGAATGGCAGGATTACCTGTGGTAACAACCCGAGTTGGATCAGTACCTGAAGTAGTACTCGATGGCATTACAGGAATCATTGCAGGTTTAGATGTCCAGGAGATAGCCGACGCCCTTGAAAAACTAGCCAATAGCAATGAATTACGTGCTCAGATGGGAAAGGCTGCACGAGAGTTTACGTTGGCTAACTTCGGAGTTAAACGCTTAGTGCACGATCATGAGGAGCTTTACAAAAGGTTAATTGCTAGTCGAGCCAAGTCCTAGCCCAGAGCTCTAACATCAACATAGGCCAGATTAAATTATCTTTGTCTTCACCGGTCATGTGAATATCAATAACCTTCTTTACCTCCAAGGGATTTAACCAACCGCGTTGCGTTGCAGTTGTATCGGTAAGGGTCTCAAACACCATTTCCTTCATTCCGGTGCGCAGCCATTCGGCACGGGGAATTCCAAAGCCCATCTTAGGTCGATCAATTAAATTAGCTGGCACCAATGAACGTGCGACGTCTTTGAGAATATGTTTTGTCTCAAAACCTTTAATCTTATATTTGCGCGGTAGCGAAACACCCCATTCAACGACATTGACATCTAACATCGGAGATCTAAGCTCGAGGCCATTGGCCATGGTCGCCAAATCTACTTTTACAAGTAAATCCCCTGGCAGATAGGCTTCAAAGTCAGATCGAATCATTCGGTCCAGTGCGGAGATATCGTTGGCAGAGAACTGATTTATAAACTCAACCTCGGCAAATTTTGAATGAAAACTTGGATTCAATAAGTTCGAAAGTTCATCCGGTTGCGTTAGCGAAAGTATTGAACTATATCTAGAGGCAAGATTTTTTTCCGTAAAGAGTTGCGATTGGAGGCGCTTGAATTTTCTTTTATCTCCTACGGGAAGTTTGCCTGCCAAACTTAAATTTGTTCGTGCAATATTTAGAACAGGATTCAATCTCTGCAAAATGGGTGCCGCTAGGTAGCGGTCATATCCGCCAAAGACTTCATCTCCGCCGTCACCACCAAGGGCAACAATCAGGTTTTCGCGTGCAAATTTAGCCAGTAAATACGTTGGCACGATTGAGGAGTCGGCAAAAGGCTGGTCTAAGACGTGCGCAATCTTTTCGACTACTAGAGCTGGGTCAGGGCTCAAGATCTCTTCATGGTGGTTAGTACCGAGGTAATTGGCTACTTGCTTAGCGTGGTGGGCTTCGTTGAATTGCGCGTTATGAAAACCGATTGAATAGGTTTGAACCTTCTCGCTCATTAACTTGGCCATGTATGCCGTAACAATTGTTGAGTCGTAGCCTCCACTTAGAAATGAGCCTAAAGGTCGCTCGGATACTAAGCGGCGAGAGACGGATTCTTCTATTAACTTTT
>JANXMF010000102.1 GCA_025354795.1 Pseudobdellovibrionaceae bacterium | reverse complement strand
GTTTGGCCTTTATTGCAGCGGTGGCCGGTGGCTTGCTCTTGGCGAGCCGGCGCTGGAGTCGGCAGAAAAACAAGGGCGGTGAAAAGGCCCGAATCGAAATGCTACATCAGTTTCACATGGGTCCTAAGAAGAGTTTGGCCTTGGTGCGCGTGGCCGGTGAGGCCATTCTCATTGGGTGCACGGATCATTCCATCAATATGTTAAAGACCGTGACCTTGATTGACGACGAGCTCGAAGGCGTCTTGAACAAGGATTTCAATGGCTTTTTAGATGACGAATTCTCCATCCAAGACGTGCGCGCGGCGCTGGGATCGAACTTATGAAGTCAACGCGGTGGCAGTTACTTGCAGGACTCGGTGCGCTGACCGCGCTCTTCGCGGGCACGACGGCGCACGCCCAAGTGACTTTGCCATCGCTCAATTTAGGTTTCAAATCAACCAATAACCCGCAAGAGATTGTCAGCGCCGTCAAAATTGTTTTAATGCTAACCGTGCTCACTTTGGCTCCGGCCATTTTGATTATGATGACGGCCTTCACTCGTATTATTATTGTTTTGTCTTTTGTACGTCAGGCCCTAGGCACTCAGCAGATGCCCCCCAATCAATTGTTGGTCGGATTGGCGTTGTTTCTAACATTTTTTATCATGCAGCCGTTTTTCAATAAAATAAACGAAGACGGCATTCAGCCGTTTTTGAACAATCAGATTTCGCAGGAAGAAGCCATCACCAAATCGCTGGCGCCCATTCGGGTGTTCATGTTTCACCAGACGCGGGCGCTGGATCTGCAGCTCTTCATTCGCCTCAGTAAATCCGCGCAACCGAAAACCCGTGCCGATGTGGCCACCACGGTCTTGATTCCGGCCTTTGTACTTTCGGAATTGAAAACCGCGTTTCAGATTGGCTTTATCATTTATCTGCCTTTCCTGGTCATTGATATGGTCGCGGCCAGCGTGCTGATGGCCATGGGCATGATGATGCTGCCGCCAGTGGTGATCTCGCTGCCGTTTAAAATCATGCTGTTTGTTCTGGTGGACGGTTGGACGCTATTGATTGGTTCTCTCGTCAAAAGTTTTGGGTGAGGTGGTTATGTCTGAAGAGCTTATCTTAAAACTCGGTCAAGAAACTTTAAAAACCACGGCCTTGCTGTGTGGCCCGATGCTGCTCTCGGCTCTGATCATCGGTCTGATCGTGTCCATTTTTCAAGCGGTCACACAGATCAATGAGGCCACACTGACCTTTATTCCAAAGATGGTGGTGGTCGGGGTGGTGCTGGTGATCGCCGCGCCTTGGATGATGGATGTGATGAACAATTTTACCGTGCAACTTTTTGAAAACTTGGGCGAGATGGTGCGCATCCGATGAGTGACGTTTACAATTTCTCGCAAAATGAGATTTTGTTTTTCAGTCTGGTGCTGATGCGTATGACCGCGTTCGTGGTGAGTTGGCCGGTGTTTGGCGTGGAAACGGTGAACAACCACATTAAGGTGCTGTTTGCGACCATGCTCACGCTGGTGGTTTTTCCGATTCTCAAGTGGACGCCGGCGCAGGCACAAGCGCTCCAGTCTCAGTTTATTTTGTTGGTCGCTCGCGAAGTTTTTATTGGGCTGAGCATGGGCTTTTTGGCGCGCTTCTTCTTCTTCACCTTCCGTATCGCAGGTGAAATGGTGAGCCAAGGCATGGGTCTCGGTGCCGCGGCGATGTTCAATCCAAGCATGGGTGGACAAACCAGTTCGATTGAACAGTTTTATGTCAGTTTGGCCACGCTGTTTTATCTTGCGGTCAATGGTCACCACTATCTTATCAGCGGTCTGGTGAGCAGTTTCAGTTGGGCCCCAGCCGCTGTCATGCACCTCAATGTGGCGCAATTTGTCGGGGTGGGTAAACTTACGCAAGAGGTGATCGAGCTGGGTTTGCGCTTTAGCGCGCCGGTGGTGGTGTCAATTCTAGCGATCAACTTGATTTTGGGGGTGGTCGGCAAGACCGTGCCGCAAATGAATGTTTTGGTCACTAGTTTCCCGATCAATATTTTGGCGGGATTGTTCCTATTGATTGTGACGATGCCTATGTTGATGGATCAGATGGGCGACTTTTTGGAAAGCAGCACGAGCCAAGTGTTTCAGTTGGTCAAAACGTTTTAGGAAGGATAGCCACGGATGGCTTCGGAGTCAGATCAGGGCGAACGGTCAGAAGAGGCCACTCAACAGCGGCGCGATGATTTTCGCAACCGCGGTCAGGTGGCTCAGTCCAAGGAGTTCTCCTCGGTCTTGCTGCTTTTCTCCGCCGTGCTTTTGATATGGCTGATGAGCCGGTATTTCTTCCAGCAGATCTGGGAGATTTTCAATTTGACCTTCGGTGATTCCATGGTGAACGCGATTCGCACCGGCGATTGGAGCCAACTGATTCGCTTTGCGCTCTCCAAAATGGTGTTCATTTTGGCGCCGATGCTCGGGCTCTTTTGGGTGGTGGGTTTTATTGCCACCGTAATGCAAGTGGGATTTGTTTATAATGAAGAGGCGCTGCAGATTCGCTGGGACCGCCTAGACCCGGTGCAGGGCTTAGGCCGAATGTTCAGTCTGCGGGCCTACATTGAGGGGGCCAAGGCCCTGCTGAAAATGACGATCATCCTGGTCATTGCCTACTTTTTGCTCAAAGATCAAATTCAGACTTTGCCGCAGTTGATGAATTTTTCGGTGGCGCAAATCATGGTTTTCCTCGGCACGCTCACCACGCGTTTACTCGCGGGTGTCGGAACGTTCATGTTGGTGCTGTCTTCCGCCGATTATTTCTACCAGCGCTGGGATCTTGAAAAAGAAATGCGCATGACCAAGCAAGAGGTTAAAGAGGAAGTGAAATCGCGCGAGGGCGATCCGATGATCAAAGCCCGGGTGAAGCGCATTCAGCGTGAGACCGCAAGCCGGCGCATGATGGATGAAGTACCTAAAGCCGACGTGATCGTGACCAATCCAACTCATCTTGCGGTGGCCCTAAAATACGACGAAACCATGGTGTCACCACGGGTCATCGCCAAGGGCGCCGACCTAATCGCTGAAAAAATTCGCGCGATTGCGCGCGAGCACGGTATTCCCATCGTTGAAAATAAACCATTGGCGCGGGCTATGTTTAAAACCCTGAAAATAGGCCAATCCATACCGCGCGAGCTCTACACCGCGGTGGCGGAGGTTCTGTCTTACGTTTTCCGCTTGAAAAAGAAGAGACGGGGCTAGCCTAAATGGATCAAATTTATACTTTCATTAAGAGTTTTGAGAAATACAGCAAGAATGTGGATTTGCTGGTGGCGGTGGCGCTGATTGGCGTGCTCGCTGTCATGATCATCCCGCTTCCGGCATTTATGCTGGATCTCGCATTGACTGTTTCCATTACGCTTTCGCTGCTCATTTTATTGGTGGGAATCTATACCGATCGCTCGCTCGACTTCAGTATTTTCCCGAGTCTTCTCTTGATGACCACCTTGTTTCGCTTGGCGCTCAACGTCGCCACCACGCGTTTGATTTTGGCCAATGGCCACAACGGCGAGGGCGCTGTCGGGCAAGTGATTCAAGCCTTCGGTCACTTTGTGGTGGGCGATTCCTATGTGATCGGGTTCGTGGTGTTTTTAATCCTGGTGGTGATTAACTTTATCGTGATCACCAAAGGTTCCGGCCGGGTCGCAGAGGTTGCCGCGCGTTTCACCTTGGACGCCATGCCCGGTAAGCAAATGTCGATAGATGCCGACTTGAACGCCGGGCTTATCACCGAGGCCGAAGCCCGCGCCCGGCGCAAAGACATAGAAAAAGAAGCGGATTTCTATGGAGCCATGGACGGTGCCAGCAAATTCGTGCGCGGAGATGCCATTGCCGGGATCTTGATTACCATCATCAATATTCTCGGCGGCCTAATGATTGGCATCTTTCAGCGCGGCCTGGACTTTTCCACGGCTGCCAAGACGTACACCATGTTGACCATCGGGGATGGTCTGGTCTCACAAATTCCGGCGCTTATCATTTCGACCGCCGCAGGTATCGTGGTCACGCGCAATTCGAGCTCGCAAAATCTCGGACAAGAGTTGGCTGGGCAATTGTTTTTAAAACCTCGTGCCGTCGCGATCGTCGCCGGTATCATTGGCATTTTTGGGTTGGTGCCAGGCCTACCGACGCTGCCATTTTTTATGGTGTCCGGTCTACTGGCAGGCATTTCCTGGGCGATCACACGTTTTAACACCGAAAAGAGCGATAAAGAGCAAGCGGCGAAAGACGAACTTTTACATCGTCCCGCCAAGGAGAATATCGAGTCCATGTTGCCGCTCGATTTGGTGGAGCTTGAGGTGGGTTACGGCCTGATCAATATCGTGGAGTCCGATCAGTCGGGGGATCTACTTGAGCGCATCGTTTCCATTCGTAAACAGTTCGCGCTCGACATGGGCATTGTGGTCCCCTCGGTTCATATCCGCGACAATTTGCAACTCCAGCCCGGTGAGTACCGCGTGCTGATCAAGGGCAATAAAGTCGGGGGCGGAACCCTCAGACCGGAAAACATGCTGGCCATGGATCCGGGCAATGTCACGGCAGCTGTCCCGGGCGTTCCAACCAAAGAACCTGCTTTCGGGCTTGATGCATTATGGATCGGCAAAGCTCAAAAAGAAGAGGCTGAGATCGCCGGTTACACCGTGGTTGATCTTCCCACCGTTATGGCGACTCACTTAACTGAAATCATTCGCACCCATTCGCACGAATTGTTTGGACGTCAGGAAGCCGACAGCCTGATTGAAAATTTCAAGAAAAATTATCCCAAAGTGGTGCAGGAGCTGATTCCCGACGTTGTTCCGCTCGGTTCCGTGGTGCGCGTCTTGCAAAACCTTTTGCGTGAGCAGGTTTCCATTCGGGATCTCTTGACGATTTTTGAAACCCTGGCGGATGAAGGCCACAAAGTCAAAGACACCGAAATCCTGACCGAAAGTGTGCGAAAAGCACTGGCGCGCTCGATCACCCATAAGTACACCAACGAGAGCGGCGAGATTCCGGTTATGACTCTCGCACCTCGGGCGGAAGAGCTGATTGCCAATTCGCTCCTGCAAACCGAACAGGGCATGCAGTTGGTCATGGACCCGCGTCAAGCGCAAAGCATCCTCACCCAGATCTCAAAAACGATCGAGCTCCACCCGGAGATCGCCGGTCAACCCATTTTGTTGACCAGCCCGACCGCGCGGCGTCACCTGTTCAAGCTGACTCATCGCTTTTTACCCCAGGTTGTCGTGCTTTCACACAATGAAATTTCAGCCGATGCGCAGATTCAGGCGGTCGGGTTAGTGGAGATGGTCCATGCAGGTTAAAAAGTTCGAGGCAAAAACCATGAAAGAAGCCCTGGAGTTGGTGAAAGTCCACATGGGCCCCGAGGCCATCATCCTCGCGGCCAAGGACTCCCATCGCGGCTTCGGCCTGATGGGCGAAAAGAGCGTGGAAGTCACCGCGGCGGTTTCGGAAGAGACGTTGCGCAAGAAAAAAGTGGCCGAGAGCAAGCTGCGCGGGGAGCTGCGCGAACGTTTCCACCAGATTCCCGCACACAAACAAAGAGAATTTATAAATAAAGTATTTAAGGACCGCACCCAGGTCCTGCCCGCGACCCGCGAAGTCGAGATGATCGGCGCTCACGCTCGCCCGGCGCCGAAGGTATCGGCGCAAGCGCGCGCACAGACTTCAGGAATGCGCTATGCGGATATTACTGACGAAGAAGGCGGCGGCGCCCCACCGCCCAAAGGCACTTCGGCATCGCAAGAGCGGGTAAAGCGCGCCGCCGAGCGGGCCCAGCGCGCCAGTGCCTTGTTGCAAGAGGAGGCCGCTCAAACCAAAGCGGCCCGCCCTGTGCTTCCGCCAGCCAAGGCTATCGTGCCAAATGGTGTGCATGCACTTGAATCGCAGGTGCGCGAACTCAAAGCGTTGGTCGATCGCTTTCAGCACATGCCGCAAAATCCTCTGTCCATGCACCCCGGAGCCGAGCAAGGCTTGCCATTTGAGCTGAGTCCGGCGTATCAGCGCCTCACCGGCCAAGGCCTAAGACCGCAAATTGTGACGCCGCTGCTCAAGCGCGCACAAAACGAACTTGATCCCGAGTCGCTTAAAAAATCGGCGCTGGTCGACGCTTGGTTAGTGGGGCAAATGCTCAACACCGTCGAGGTGTGTAAGACGCCGATGCACGGCCGCTATCACGTTTTCATGGGTTCCACCGGTCAGGGGAAAACCACCTCCCTGGTCAAGTTTGCCTCACAACTCTTGCTCAAAGAAAAACGCACCATTGCTATCATTTCACTCGACACGATTAAAGTTGGAGCCGCCGACCAATTGCGCATCTACGCGCAGATTCTCAATGTGCCCTTCGCCATCGTGCGCTCACCCGAAGAATGGGCTGTGGCGGAAAAGAAATTGGCTCGCGTACAAACCGTATTGGTAGACTGCCCCGGATTCAATCTGCGTTCAATGGAAGAGGCCGATTGGCTCAAGCGCATGATTCCGCCCGAACCGCTCGAGCGCACCATTCACTACGTGCAATCCGTGCTTGCGCGCGACGAAGAGGCGATGGATCTCGCTGATCGCTATCAAATGCTCGGCTTTCACGACGTGATTTTCACGCGCTTGGACGAATCCAGCCGTCAGGGCTTGATTTTGAATATGCAAGAGCGCTTCGGTAAACCGGTGCACTCGTTTGGACTTGGGCCCCGAATTCCGGAAGACTTCGAGATCGCCAGTAAAGAACGAATAATTGATTTTCTTTTCAAACTGACAAAAATCGCGAAGCGAGGGGAATTTTAAAATGCACAACTATCGGTCAAAGCGGACTTCGCCAAGCAGGTCGTCGAAGTGGTGAAACTGCGCGATTTCATGGTCGAACAACGGCATTCCCA
>JANXMF010000083.1 GCA_025354795.1 Pseudobdellovibrionaceae bacterium | reverse complement strand
CACGAACCGCTTACGGGCGATGAAGTTTTAAGTCTGATTAAGGGTATTCGCCCTTGGTTTCAGCTCCCGGAAAATTGTGTTCTCCAGGTAATCCACGAACAAAGCGCCATTTCTCCAAGGGATAAGGCTTGGGAGAAGATTTCAAAGGCATATCCGCTTAGCTCCAGGCTTTCCCAAGAAATCCTCGATGAGCGCCTGTCCCATTTTAAGGAACTTTGCAAAACGGATTCTGACATGCGACCCATGCGAAGACAGACCTTCGTTTGTGTGAAGTATTTCCCCAAAACTAAGACGCGTAAGGCAATCCGCGCCCAAGTCTCGCGTGCCGAGGAATTTCTATTCGAACGGGTTCGCGAATGCACTGAAGACCTACGCGAATTCGGAGAGGTTCTGGAGACGCTGAAATCTGCAAGCAAGGTTTCGCTCAAACACGTTGAGCCGGAGAACCTTCTTGAGTCGCTCAGAAGATTCCTTAATCCAAAGGAATATTACGAGCGCGAGTTCATGCCCTTTAACTCGAACGCATCCATTTCGGACCAAATTCTTTTTACGTCGCCCAAGCTTTCGCACTCTAGCTTCGAGCGCGAAGGCGTGCGTTCAAAAACGGTGGTAATGAAGGTTTGCCCGAAGAGGTCCGTTCCGGGAGCGGTCGCGGGCTTCCTGACTCTTCCATTTCCTTTTCGAATCTCAATGAACTTCAGCTTTCCCGAGAAACTAAAGGCCAAGCGTGCCTTGGATCTAAAAGGCTTTTTTCTCAAGAACGCACCTTCTGCGAGCACTGCTCGGCAGAAGGCGGACCTCGATGCGGTTCAAGAGAAACTTGCCCACGGTGATCGGTGCCTCCACATGACTTTCGCAGTTGTCGTGGAGGGAGAAAATGACGAAGAACTTTTCCGCCGCGTTCGTGAAATCGTAAACGTATTTCACAATGATTTAGAGTGCGAAGTGATTGTGGATGACGATATCGGATTTGGACTTTGCCTCAATTCACTTCCGCTCATGTATAGCCCGGAGAGCGATTTTTCAACTCAAAGGTTTATCAAGATCCTTGATTCTGAAGTTCTGAACTTCGTACCGATCTTTGACTCCTTCCGGGGAACGGATGATCCGCTCCAGATTTTTCTTTCCCGCGAAAATAATCTTGTCCCGTTTTCTCACGTGGACAAGTCGCGCACCAGTCATCACGCTATCGCACTCGGAGATACGGGCTCAGGTAAGTCAGAATTTATTTTGGACGTAGTCCAAGCGTATAAGAGGAAATACCCGGACCCTTTGATTTTCTATGTCGAAAAATTAGCGTCTTCAAAGAATCTTTGTGAGTCTTTGGGCGGCGAAGTTACGGTATTCCACCCGAACGAAGAAATTCCATTTACTCCCTTTCGCGGCCACTTCGACGACGCGAAAGTGAGTGTTCTTTCGCTTATCATCTTGACCTCGATCAAACTCACGAATCCAAAATTTGAACCTGAAAGTGAGCATTCTGCGATCCTTACCCAGGCGCTCAAAGATGCTTATCGCCGTAAGCGCGAGCAGGGAAATATTGGATACGAGCGGCCCGAAATAATTGAGATTGGCGGGATGGTCGATCCGACGATTTCAATGGACGACGTGGTGTCGAGCATCGGCGATCTCCTTGATAACGATTCGTTTCGGGAGATGAAAAAGCAGATTGATGAAATGCTTCAGAAGCTTCGCGATTTCTCGGGCGATGGAAAATATGCTCAGTATTTTCGAGGAGCGGCCAAGTCCTCGCGCGATGGCGACTGCTCTTTTTATGTCTACGATCTTGCTCCACTCGATGCCGATCCAGTTTTGAAAGCCATTATGACGCTCTCGGTATTCGAGGAAATCAAGCGTCTGATTTCTCTCCCTGAGAATCGCTCGCGAGGCGGCCTAATTGTTTTTGAAGAAATGGGCCAGCTCGGCGCCAATAACCCAACGGCGGCTCAGTATGTAGTCGATTTCTCAGAGACGATTCGAAAACTTGGGTTTTGGCTCATTGGCATTGCGCCTAATCCCAAGAACTTCTTTGAGACTGATGCCGGAAAAGCACTCTGGGGAGCCGCCGACGTTTTCTTCTTCTTTAACATGAAGGCCGACAACGTCGAGTACGTGCGCTCGAAGTCGGAGGTCCTAAACGGTCCTGCGGCTGACATCGTAAAGAGCTTGGTGACGAAACGCGGTCGCTTTGCGGAAGTCTACTTTACCGACAAGACCGGCACAAAGAAGGGCGCTTTCCGCTTCGTACAAAAAAGAGCGCTTAGTTCCTATGAACCGACAGCGGCCACCCCGGTGAAGGAAGGCGAAGCATGAGATGTTTAAGTATTTTTATTTTGATTTTCCCCATCATTGCTTTTGGCTCTCAACCGGAAAGCTACGACTTCGGCGTTTCGCCAAATGATTATCTATTTCGAGACCGTGGGCTGCGCCACGATCAGGTGTTTGACCAGTTTAGAAAAATTGAATTGGGCGTTGACCTTGCTAGTGGGGCCGATTGCGGAAAGCTAGACATGAAAGGCACGCTTAAATCCACGGTTGATAAGGTTCTTGATCCAAGCCTATTCGGAAACGCCCTCGAAGGGATTGCTGCTGGAGCGCCTCTTCTTACGATTTGTTACTTTAGCCCGACTTGGTGTGCGCTCGCCAAACACTTCCGAGTGAACGCACAAGCGATGACTGACTTAAGATTTAACCAATGCGCGGTCATGGATAAATATGTCGATAGCCGCGTTGAGGACTATTACAACGAGCGGCAAAACTGTCTTCACCGTGAGCTGCAAAATAGCGGCGGAAATCAGGAGCAGGCAGTTTCGAAATGCGGTGGGAACGGGCTCTACGAACAAAATATTGCCAATTGGGCGGGAGATAAATTCGGAGGAAAGGTCAAGACCAACAAGCTGATCGACTCTTCTGCGAAGTGGGCCGGCTTCGATGGGCCGAACGCCAAGCAAGCGGTTGAACTTGTAAAATCCTTCGTCGGTGAAACGACCATTTCAGGCGGCCAAGTAAGCGTTGAGTATGGCCCTCGGCAGGTGGCGCTCTCTCCGACAGAACACTTGGTCGCACTTAAAAAACAGGTTCTCGATCGTTTGTGCGGCGATATGCTCGGGCGCCTTCGCGCTCGTCCGCTGGCGGACGTTTATAGCTCCGTCACTGATAGCCAACTCAAGAGTCTTACCGATTCTGAAGTTCAGTATGTGGACCAGCAGACAGTTTACTACCTCATGCGGCTCCCTCCCGAGAGACGATACATTTATTGTGAAAAGCTCGCCGCAAGCGTTGCAGTTTCAAAATTTTCCGAGGACGTAACAAGATCGCTCCAGATCCTAAACGAGCTTGCGATGAACCCCAACCTTCCTGAGTCACGAAAAAAAGAGCTTCAGGACAAGCGACGCGCCTTTAAGGAAGCCGTAGAAATTACGGTTGAGTTGCAAAAGGAGCAAAACGCTCCCGTCAATCAGATCACTTCGCAAATCAATCAGGAGGGTCAATTGGCCGAAGCATCTTCCACGGTGAGAGCGATGCAAATAGATCAGAGCCAGGTCGATTATCGGCAGTTAAAGAACCAATTCTATGACTGCTCAGATAGCGCCGTTTGCGATCCAAGAAAGTCTGGAGGCCACTGATGTTTTCTAATTCTGCCTACGAAGCGCTATACCGATACTTGGGTCTCGTATTTCATGCGGGCTCCATTCAGCTCATCACGAGTGAACCTTTTTTTAAGGGTCTCATTCTCATTATTTTTGGTGGCCTCTTTCTTCTCACGGCCTGGCACTATGCCTCGACCCATATCGTAGGAAATCTCGTCGAGCGGCATCACGTGCCGCTCTCGAAGTTTGTCAAAATCACGTTCTGTCTCGTGCTTGGAATTTCGATTTTACGAGTGGGTGCGACCATTAATGTCCATGACTACACAAATCAAAGCTGGTCCCAAAATCCTTACGTAAAGGGACGAGTCTCCGATGTTCAGGACACTTACCAAGTTAGTTTGGTTTTCGATATTTTGAGCCGCACGGCGGAAGAGGTCGCGCAGTATCTGAGCTATGCAGGCGATTACATTTTTGGCAAAGGTAAGGACTCTTACCTGAAGTCGCCCTTTGCATATACGAAGGCGATCATGCTGGCCGGCGCCTCAACCATCGACGACGACAAGCTTCGCACCATGATGAATTCTTACACCAATAAGTGCCTCCAAAAGGTATTGCCGGATCTCGTGGACTTCAACGAACAGAGCGACCGGCTCAGCCGATTTTTCAAAGTCGCACCGGATGTTGACGGCCAGCTCGGGAAAATTCCTCTTGGCCCCTCAGATGCCGGGCTTATGTACACTTGCCGGGATCTAAAGGACGAACTTCGAGAGGGCCTTTATAAATACGCTTCCGATAGAATGGTGATCCCGGAAAATCCCGAGGATGGCGCGACGATGAGGAATTTCACGATGTCCTCCATGCTCGTGAATCACTTCAAGGGGGAGCGTGAGTCTGTTTGGGGAATTCAGAAAGGCGCTCAAGTGCCCGGTGCCGCCGGCACGTTCTTTCAATACTTGAACCGTTTGATCTCTTGGGATGCGTTCGTATCAATCTTTAGCGCGGGCCACGCCTCGAATATTCATGGAGCGTCAGAGGCAGCAAGCCGCGCAAATGAATTCAACGAAACCCTCGCGCGGGCTCCCCATTTGAAGGGCATGGTCATGATGGTCCTCATTGGGATTTTCCCCTGGCTTATTTTCTTTGTCGTCTATGGCAATTGGCAAATTCTGACTTGGTGGTTCTGGGTCTACTTCTCTGTCTGCCTTTGGACGCCGATCTGGACGATCATGTACCACATCCTTCAGAACCTCACGTTTACCGCCGATGCGCTCACCCGCCTTGGCTCGATGAATGATGGCGTTTCACTCTATTCGTCTCAAGTTGTGCTCGACCGGATTTATTACCTCTACTCAGTTTTCTCCATCGTGCAGACGATGGTGCCGATCATCACGACGGGAGCGGCACTCTATCTTTTCCGTCCGATGCTTGGTGGCCACAAACAAGAAAGTGCCCCGAGCGGGATCGGCGACGCTGTCGGAGTGGGCAGCACAGCCGTAGGCGTGGTCACAGGAATGCCGGAATTGGGGGTCGTAAGTGCAGCGAAGTGATCTCCCGTATTTGTCTTCGGAGAGCGCAGCTCTCCGGGGGATTGGGGGCGCAGCCCCCAACAAGCGATGGAGGGCCAAAGGCCCGAAGCCCGAAGGGCTCCATCGGGGGGGGTGAGATATCACACCCCTACCTTGCAAGAAAAAACCAAGAAACAAGCCAACCAACAACAACCAACCAATATAGGAAAGAAAAAATGAAACCAAAAAGCAAAAGCACAGCAAGAACAATCAAACAACTCCTCACACTAGCAATCCTCTCAACAACAATGGCCTGCTCCACAACTCACACCAGAGACGAACGGATTACCGAAAACATGGAAATGCAAAACGCAGTCATTGAGGCAGCGAAAGCTGACAGAAATTCAACCGAAGTGCAGGCAGAGGTTCAAAAAAGTGACGTACTTAAAGAAGCCGAAGGGAGGCTCGGGAAAGCGCTGGATGCGCTGAAAGATGCAAACAATACGGTGCTCGCAAAAATCAAACCTGTTGAAAAGAAGGAGTGTGTGAATGGGAAAGATCAAGGAGATGACGATGAGCAATGAAAAAGATTTGGCCGAACT
>JANXMF010000023.1 GCA_025354795.1 Pseudobdellovibrionaceae bacterium | reverse complement strand
GTTTGGGGCGCCGGAACGAACACCTCAACCCCATCTTCTCCAGTGTATCCGGTACGGGCCACGAAAACCTGTGCGCCGGCGAAGTTCAGCGCGCGAAATTCGAACGCGGGAATGGTCTTGATTTCAGGTCCCAAGACGCGGGCAGCGAGTTCAATGGCGTTTGGCCCTTGCACGGCAATTTGCCCCCAAGTCGGACTCTCATCACGAATTTCAGCGCCGCGACCGTGCTCGAGCATCCAAGCAAAATCCTTGGCGGTGTTCGAGGCATTCACGCATAGCAAGTAGTCGGCGTCTTTTTCAATGCAGTAAACGATTAAATCATCGACCAAACCGCCTTGCTCATTGGTCAAAAGGGAATACTGAGCCTGACCGTTCCCGAGTTTTCCCGCGTAATTGGAAGTGAGCCACTCGACCGTCGCTAGGGATTTCGGACCACGGATGCGAATTTCGCCCATATGCGAGACATCAAAAAGACCCACATGCGAGCGAACCGCGAGATGCTCCTGGCGCAATCCGGCATACTCGACGGGCATATACCATCCGGCAAAATCCACCATTTTTGCGCCAAGTGCGATATGCTCGTCGCGCAGGGGCGTCGCTCTGCTTTCCATTCAATCTTTCCTTCCAAAGTGCCCAAATTCGTCTTTTCGCCCGAATTTGGCAACTTTTTTCGTCTGATTTCCAAGGGATACGTTTATGGGTTGGCCTTGCGCTTGCTCTTTTAGCCTCCGCAGTCCTAGGAGGACTAACCTGTGCGTCGATTAAGCCCAATTTTGCTATTCTTGTCGCTCACCCATTGCGCGCCACCGAGTAATAACTCAAGCGCTGGGGACAACTCCGAGCCGGGCGTCCGGTCTTACACCGATAAAAAAGGTACCCCATACGTCTTAGGCGGAGCACCCGAGCGCGGAACCCAAACCCCGCCCAAGCCGGGTGACCCCGTGTTCGTACCCGAGGAACCTGCAGCTTCCACACATCCCAGAGCTCCCATTTCAACGCCGGTTAAGAACGACAAAGATTTGCGCGCCCGTCTGAAGGAGTTTCAAATCTCGCGCTACAGCGCGAAGAATGAGCTGGCGCGTTTTGGTAAAGGTCGTTTTGAACTCACCATATTCTTTCGTAACGAAGAGCCGGTCAAATTCGAAGATAACTTTGGCCGTGGTTCAAAGCTAACCATGTTCGTTAAGTCGGCGCGCTTTACTCTCAGCGGTGTTTTCACCGATGACGAACCCGAGGCGACGGTCGCCGACCTTCAATTGACTGACAACATCACCAAACAAACCGTGGATATCCAATATTGGGCCTACCGCGCAAGTTCAGATTTTATCATCAACAACAATGCAAAGTTGCCGAGCGGGTCAGTGAGAGACTTCCTGGCCAACGTGCAAAAAGACTGTTTGGCTTGGGTTAACAATTGGGCCGTTTCCCAAGGTCTGTTAGATGGGCCGGTATTTTACCTGATCGACATCATCAAACTGATCGAGGCTGGCAAACCAGCGCCCCCGCTGTTCCCCCTGGTTACCTTGAAAGGTGAATCACTACGCACTGGAGAAGAGGACCATGAAGTGCAAGCCTCGCTCGGCGACCTCAACGCTTCCACGACGATGATCGGCAATAGTGAAACAACCCGCGGTCACCGAGTGTTTCAGGTCGTCGTGCCGGACGCCTCGTCTGGCAATTCAGATGAGATTATTTTGGATGTGGTTCAGTCTAAACCCACGCCGTTACCGACGCCTTCTCGACCGCCCGAGATTGATAAGCCCACGACGAGTCCACCGCCCTATGAGCCCCCCCCAGGTAGTATCCCGAGCACAGGGCTTCCGCCCAATACGCGACCCAGCCCAGGTTCGGGTCAAACGGCGCCGCCCCCACCACCGCCGTCGGTGCCAGTGCCGCGCCCACCAACTCCGCCTCCGCCACCCGACGATCCGCGCCCGAGTACGCCCGCGCCAACCCCGCGCGCTCCGGAAAAACCAATTGTTGCTCAGCCCGCGATCACCGGAAACTCGTATTTTACGGTCGACAATAGCCGCCCACGTACTAAAATGATGAGCGAACACTTCGCCCGCAATTTTAATTCGGCCAACGTGCAAGCTTGGATCAAAAGCTATCAACGATCGCCGCAGAAACTGAATCAATTCTATTACTATGCCAATCCGTTCCGCGCACTCATCGAGGGCCTGGCCGCCGCTTACGATGTTTCGACCGCGTTCGTATTTTTGACGGTCAATGAATCGGACTATTTCAGCAACGGCCGAAATGGTACCTATCATATCGCCACCAGCTCGGCCGGCGCGCTGGGCCCCTTTCAATTTATGGATAACACAGTCAATGCCGTGAAATTGCGCGGCGGCAAAGGCTCCGATGATGAACGGCGTTTCTTCGCTCCGTCCGCCTGCGCCGGCGCTAGATATATCGGCGAGCTGGTAAATGAATTCAGTGAGGACGCCACCGTCGCGATTCTAGGCTTTGCCCAGGGCAAAGGCGGAGCCGCGCGTTCGGTGATTTGTTCTGAGACTCATCAAGACTGCAACGGCAAAAATTATGGTCGCTACTTGAGCCTATCGAAAAACTATCATTTTAGTTTTCAGCGCATTGACGAAGCCGCCATGATTCCGAAAAGCCAGCGAGACTACATCAACAATTACTTGGCGGTTTACTTTATTTCCTCGAACCTGCAGGGTTACGGCCTGGCATTCCCAAGCAAAGCGCCGACTGCAGTTCCCGCAAATGGCATACCTACGACTGCAATTCAAGATGGGTTCTGTCGCGCGACGGTCAGTGCTTTGGGATACTGAGTTTAGCTAAACAAACTGTGTTTTCCAACAACATCGCAATCGTCATCGGTCCGACTCCGCCCGGCACCGGAGTCGCGGCGCGCACCACGCCGTCCAATTCCGCCAGCCGCACGTCTCCACATAACTTCGCCTTACCTTCACTTGCGCTCTTGCGGTGAATTCCGACATCAATCACCACACTGCCCTCTTTAAAATCCGCGCGCCCGAGAAATTCCGGCCGGCCCGCCGCCACCACCACGATGTCGGCGTCGAGCGTGTGCTCACGCAAGGTCACGGTTTTCGAATGACAAATCGTCACCGTCGCATCCGCTTGCACTAATAAATGGGCCATGGGTTTACCCACGATGTTGCTGCGCCCGACCACAACCGCTCTCTTGCCCGCCACCGGTATTTTATAATGCTCGAGGATTTTAATCACTCCCCACGGTGTACACGGCGTCGTCACGGGGCGGCCGCTCCACAGCAGCCCCAGATTTTCCGCGGTCAAACAGTCCACATCTTTTTTAGACGAGATCCACCCGATCGCTTCTTCGGCATCTAGCGCCTTCGGCAGCGGGAGTTGAAGTAGAATTCCGTCCACCGCGGCATCGGCGTTGAGTCTTTGGATCACAGTTTTGAGCTCCAGCATCGTCACCTCCGCACTTAGGCGCAGGGCCTGCGAAGCGATCCCAACCTTCTGGCAAGCCTTCAATTTGTTGGCGACGTAAACCTGACTGGCTGGATCGTCTCCGACCAAAACGACGGTTAGGCCAGGCGCGCGACCCAAAGCCGCCGTTAACTTTTGCACCGAGGCTTTTATTTCAAGGTTTCGGGCCGCGGCCACGGCTTTGCCATCTAATATCTGCATGCTCACCTCTTTGGCCCCCCAATTTAGACCATTTTACGGTCACTCGCAGGCACTTTCATTGACCCCGCGCGAGAATTGCATTAAAACAGAGCAAATTCACAAGGAGTGAGCAATGGCTGAGAAAGTGAAATTGTCAGAAGACGGCTCTTCTATCGATTTCGTGCAATCCGACTCACTTCCCACTTCCGTCAAAAAATTCCGGCAAAGTCCTGAGATTGAAGGCTTTTATCGTTTTGTTTTCGAAAACGATTTGCAACGCGAAGGTTTTGATATTCTCGATAGAATCATCCAGCGCCGCAAGGCTCTCAAAACCAAAGCTAAACCGGTAAAGGCCGCAAAGCCTAAGGCCTAATCCGGCCGCGTCCGCTTTTCGAAGGCGCTGTTCCTTCACCGCCACTGTAGCACTAGCGCTGTCTCGGATCGCCTCCTGCATGGATTGCAGCGGGAGGTGGGAAATGCCGCTACTGCGAAATCAAAGGGGTCAAAGTTTAATTGAGTACGTTATTCTTGTCGCGTTGGTTGGCGTTGCCACCATGGGCATGGTGCGCGTACTGCAAAAATCGGTAAAAGTGAATCTCGCCAATGTAGTGCATGCCCTGCAGAGCGATAGAAAACGTAAGGAAACTCACGAACGCATCACCGAAGACGATCTGCGCAAGGACGACTTTAACGATTTCATGAACGGCGCCGCCGACCACAATGACAAATGACGAGCGCGGTTCGGCTTTGGTCGAAGCGCTTCCGGCCTTCACCCTACTTTTCGTTTTTTGCGTCGGCTTTTTACTGGCGAGCTATATTTTGTTCGCACGCGCGTGGATTCAATATCAAAGTGAGCAAGCTCTCTACTGTTTGGCGCAAAACCACATCGGCTGCCACCGCCAGCTTGACCTTCAACTGCACCAGTTCTTACCCAAAGGAAAAGTCATCACCCAGCTCTATGGAGCTGAGCACGAATGGCATGTGGAGGTCGAATGGCATTGGCGCCGACTAAAAATCGGGGTGCACAAAACGCTAACCCCCAAGCTCATGCTTCGAACCAAGGCTTTGCACTGGTGAGCCTATTGGCCCTAGCCCCCTTTTTGGCTTCGCTCTGCACTGTGGTCGGCGCGTCGCTTTACATTCTTAAGCGCAAATCGTTGGCGCAGGCCTTCTGTATTCATCAGGCCTCTCGCCTGCAGGCCGAGCTTAAAAAACCATTGCGCAAACTCATCCGTATGAACGCCCGGGCGACCACGCTCCGCACCCAGCGCACAGCCGCCGACAACGCTTTGCAACACGCGCTAAGTTCCGGCGTGCCCTACGCCATCGCAGCGGCGCAAGCCGTGCAAACCGCCGTGATCTTGCAACAGTTGGCCTTTCGCGCCCAACAGTGGGCGCTCCTCGCCGAGGCCCAGCGCGTGCGCTTCCAAGGCCAACGCGAAATGCGCCACCAGGTCGAAGGCCTCGCCATTACTTCCGTGCAGTCGCGCACGTTTTATTTTCGGCCGCTCGCGGTTGAACCGCAACCGATCTCCTCACTTACGCCCGACTATAAACCGATCGGCTGGTTTGAACGTGGGCAAAGCCAGGAATTCCGCTTTGATATTGATTTGCTCGCCCACTTTCCACTGGCAAAAGCTGGTCTTGAGTTTCGACAAACCACTTTATGTTCGGTCACACTCAAACAACAGGAGGACGATTGGCAAATTCAAATTCTCGCGGCCAAAGCGCCGTCGAGTTGATGTTGGTGCTCTTGGTACTGTGTGAATTTGTCTTAGTGACCTATCAGTTTTCGGTATTGAGCCGCCATTGGCTGCGCTCAAGCCAACTCTCACAGGAGCACAAATGAAAAAACTTTGGTTGCAATACCGCAGAACCAAATGGGAAACAAAATTGCTTTGGACCGCAGCTGGTCTTTCACTATTGCCAATAGTTGCCGGCCTTTTGCTACAATCAGAAGCCGCTCCCAAGGAGACTCCGGGCCGCGCCCCCGCACAGATGGACACTTATATTCCAAAGGGTTTCGTACTAGTGCCGATCGAGGTGCAAAATTACGAGGCCTTGGACTCTATTCTCGGACATTTTGGCGTGGTGGATCTGTTCCAAATGGGCAATCCCGAGAACCCGCACCAACGCTTGGTGGCACGCAACGTGCGAATTCTCCGGGCGCCGCAAAATCCCTCACATTTCGCCGTGTTGGTGCAGGAGTCCGCCGTGCCGTCGGTGCTGAAATTCGGCAGCCTCTTCACGGTGATCGTAAAGCGTCCTAGCCAAGATGGAACGGAGTTTGTAAAGGACTCTGCTTCTTTGCGACGCAATATTATCTACGAAGGAGACTCACAATGAAATGGCTCTTGATCTTTGTACTGTCAACGCCTGCTACCCACGCCAATACTGTGCTTTTTCAGGGGCGTGAAAGTCGGGCGCTTGATTATCAAGCCGCGCTCAAGGCCCACTCAGATTATGTCTCACCCGCACAAGAATACATAGACAGCCATCCTTCGATCGAGAAGCGCCAGCAACTGCTCGAATTGTTTTCAGTCGCGCAAAAAGCCTTTCTCGACGAATCTGAGGCCGAGGCGCGCCGAAAATTTCGCGACTTGCTTGAGCTTTTAGGGAAAGACGATTGGTCTCGTAGCGATCGCGAAATATTTCTGCAAGCGTACTTGCGTCTGGCGCAAATGGAAGCCGGAACCCCCGCGCGCGATCACTGGCTTGGCCTGTCCTTACTGCTCGGGGACGAAGTGCATTTTGACCCCGCGCTTTTTCCGCCGCCGCTCTTAGCCCGGCGGTCCGCGTTGGCCGCGAGCTTAGCTAAACTTACGCCACAGCTCAGTGCCTTTCCAGCGGGCTGGACTCATCTGTTACTCAACGGCGAAGATTGTGATCGGCAAAGCTGTGTCCATTGGCCCCGCTTTCCTGGTACGGTGCGCGTGACCTTCCTCTCCGAGCAGTGGCAACCGCAGACATTTATAGTGGAGCTGAATGAGATTGCGCATTTGCGACCAAAAACCATAGTGTGGGCCGAAGGCGATTGCAACCACACCAAATGGCATCAGGGAGCGGAGCATTTTTCCAACAAAAAATTCTTCCCAGGCTCGGAATGCCAAACACCGGCGGCGATCGATTTCAAACCGGCCCCTAGCGCACCTGAGGTGTTGCCGGTATTTAGCACTGAGGCTGCGAGCCCGCCGTTTTACCAATCGAAGTGGCTATGGATTGGAGTGGGAACCCTCGCGACGATACTTCTGATTGCTAATTCCCAGGCCAAAAAAGAAGTCCACGAATCCGGTACAACCTATGGTTATTAAAAGAGTCCACGCCTCACAAAAGATGCTCGCCGCGAAACACCACCTGAGTCGGCGCTTCTTCCTGCACAAGCGTAAAGGAATTTGGCGCCCACGCCAGATCGCGGTGGCTCATATGGGAGGCGGGTGAACCGAGCAAGCGCGGAATCCCCGCCTCAGCGGACTCACGCAACGCTTGAAAAGTTCGCGCTAGGCTGGAGGGCTCGATCGGCGAATCGCTGCCGAAGTCAAAAGCTAGCCCAGATTCCTGAAGCCGACGCCAGGGAAACGCGCAGTCGGCGATATCACCCAACTTTTGTTTGAGCCAGCGCCGATCGCTCAACCAATGCGCGGGCTGCAAATGGCAGATCACTTGCAGATTCTGCATTTTGACAATCGTCGAAGCTTGAATCAGCTCGGCATGTTCGATGTGGAGTGGCCCAGCGATCTTTTTGCTCTTGAGCTCACAGGCCACATCGGTGATAAAATCCGCGGCCTGATCGCCAATGGCATGCACCGCGACTTCCAACCCGGCTTCCCAAACCTTGCGCAAGACTTCGTTCAGTTCCGCTCTTTCCCATAACACTAAGCCGCGGCTGGCGCTGCCATGATAGCACTTGGAGAGCCATGCACCCTCGGAACCCAAAGCGCCGTCTAAAAAAAGCTTCACGCCCATCACACGTAAGTTGCGGCTCTGGGCGTGGCGCGCGGCCACCGCAGTGGATAACACTGGGTCCAGTTCGGAAAGAGAAGGCAATTTAAAATACTCTTCCACCGCCAACGTCAGTAAACCCGACTCGTCGAGACGAAAAGCTTCATTCCACTGGGCCTCATCGCAAGTCATGTCGCGGATGTGAGTAAACCCCGCTTGATTAAAAATCTTAGCGCCTAAAAGCATGTGCCGACGCAGCGACAGCGAAGGGACTTTGGGAATCAGCCGCACCACTGAATTACACGCTCGATCGACCAAAATTCCGGTGGGCCAGCCGTCGCGGCCTTTTTCAATGCGTCCGCCGAGGCCCTGAGCCTGTTCGGTTTGCCACAGGCCGCTCCGCTTAAGGGCTTCCGAATTCACCCACAAGGCGTGGGCGTCACAGCGGGAAAAAGCGACCGGAGTGTTGGGAAAACGCTTATCTAATATTTGCCGAGTGGGTTTTTCGGGCCACATAGCTTCGTCCCAGCCGAAGCCGAGCAGCCAATCTCCGCGCGAATGCATCGCCTCGATTTTCAGCTCGGCGATGTCTGCCGGTGAACGCAAATGATCTAAACGCAGGCGCTCGGAAAACTCTCCGGTCGCGGCCCAATGCACATGGCTGTCGAAACAAGCATCGATACGCATGGAGTTAACTTACCACGAGGATTAGCTACGTCACCACGAACGATTGAAGGGCGCCTGATATGAGCTCGGCAAGCCGCCTTGATTGTACACGGGGCTGATGTAGTTTCCCCCGTATCCCCCGGCGCCGTTTTGGTAATACTGGGCGCCGTGGCCTTGCTGGCTATAGGCTGCATCCCAAGGTCCAAGATCCGAACCGCCGAGGGATCCGAAGCGCGGGTCAAAGTAACTGCCCCCATTTCCAGCTATCGGCGGTAAAACCGAAGGGTCGGCAAGGCCCGGGACATTCGCATAGCCGCCGTTACCAAAACCTGGATAAGCGCCACTAAAAAACTGATTCATAGGCGGTACCATTCCCGGTCGGTAGCCTCCAGGAGTCATCATCGGTGGTGGATGAATGCCGTACCCGCCGTTTGGTCCCCATGGCCCTGCTCCTGGCATGGACATGCCAGGTGGCCCTTGACGATAGGGATTCATGGCAAAATTAGCACCCGGATCCATGGGAAAATATCCGGGATTGAAATTAGGCTGACCATGGGCAAACTGTCCGCCGCCCGGGCAACCGAATCCGCCAAGCGACGCACCTGGCACCGAACCATAACGGTTATTCGGACCCATGCCATAGTAACCCGGCACCCGAGCCGCATAAGGCTGAGCCATAAAACTTTGCGGGCCAGCCATACCGGCAGGCTGAGACAGCGCTTGTTGGACACCCATCATATCTAAAATGGAGCGGTTTTGCCCCGCGGCACCTAAAGGTGACATCCCGCGGCCGCCCATTGCCATACTCCGAGCCGCGCAGGAATAACAGTACGTAGCTTCGGAGATCTGATCGTTGATTTTCTCAAGCTTCGCGCCATATTTTTCGGCGGTGACCTTGAGCTTATTGTTTTTAGCTTGGAGCTCTTCTTTTTTCTTATAGATGCTGTAAAACGTGTTCAAGCCTTTGACGCAATCACTGCTTTTTTGACCGTCATAGGGAGCGTTGGGGCCAACCGAAACGCCTTTTACATAGCGTTCACAAATCGTGGGTTCGACCGTGCCGTCGTCGTTCGCAAATATTCTGTCCCACGTATTCACCGTCTGCCCTTGATCATTCTCTGCACAAAAATTTCGCGGGACGGGACGCAAACTGTCGCCTCCGCCGCCTCCGGTGCCGTAAAGGTCATTGCCCGGACCGGCGGCCGCTGTCGTCGTGGCAGGAGCGCCAGGAGGTGGTTTCACCGGGCACCCCGCATAGTCCGAACGGGATTTTTTACCTTCGCGATGATATACCACCGCTTCGATCGAACTCTTGCTCAAGACCTGACCCATGGCCGCTTTGGCTTTGGCGAGTTTTTCGTTGATCGCTTCGATTTTCTCTTCGTTCTCTTCGATCTTGACCCCAAGGTCTTCAATCTGATTGGCGAGCATTTCGGGCTGATCGCGTGGACTCATAGCATTTCCAGCGGGACCCATTCCAGGACATGCGGTGGCCGGATCGAGGCCTAAACCCCAGTCGGAATACTGTGCGTGAACTGCGGTGGAGATTAGGCCAAAGACGATTAGCACTAGGTGCATTTTTGCTCCTCAAATTCTTTTCGTGCTTTTCACCAAACAACTTAATCGCATCAGGACTAAACCAGACCTTATGCTGGTTGCGTAGGCGGAATTAGGACCTTAAACTTGTCTCAATATGAAACAAGCCATTCTGGTCGTAGATGATGAAGTCGACAACGTGGAGGCGCTCGAACGTTTGTTTCGGCGCAAATATAAGGTGCTCAAGGCCACCTCTGGGACCGCGGCGCTTGAGTTGATGGAGCAGGAAAAGGTCGCGGTGATCGTAACCGATCAACGCATGCCGAACATGACCGGAGTTGAATTTTTAGCGGCGAGCATGAGGGGGCAGCCTGAGACGATCCGCATTCTCCTCACCGGTTTCACCGATATCAATTCCGTGATTTCGGCAATCAACTCGGGCCAAGTCTACCGCTACGTGACCAAGCCTTGGGATCCGGTGGATCTCTCAAATACCGTCGACAAAGCCGTCGAGCGGTTTGAACTGTCGGCCGAGCTCAAAGAGAAGAATCAGGCGCTGCAATTGGCGCTAAAGGAGCTGCGCACTTTAGATGAAGCCAAATCCAATTTTATGATCTTAATTAACCATGAGTTGAAAACTCCACTCACGGTGATGTTGAGTTTTCTGGCCCTGTTGAGCGAAACCACACTTTCGGCGGAGCAAGCAAAATACATCGCGCGCATTGCGGGCAGTGCCGACCGGTTGCAGAGTCTGATCAACGATTCGCTCGAGCTTGTGTCGGCGGAGACGGGACAGCTTCCGATCAAAGTCACGGGCATCAATCTCAAAAAATTGATGGCCGATCTGAAAAAGGAGCGCCAAACGCAGCTGGAGCAAAAAAACATGTCGCTGGATATTTTACTCGAAGCCGAGGATGTACGCGCCGATGCCAAAGCGCTGCGCTCAGTCCTTAATCGCCTTTTGGACAATGCCATCAAGTTTGGCCATGAGAAATCAACCATCGAGTTCGTGACCCGGGAAATGGGTAAGGACGACGTGCAGATCTCCATGACCAACGAGGGCAGGGGGTTAAAATCCGACGCCATCGCGCGCATTTTGAAACCGTTTTCACTGGATGAAGATATTATGAATCACACCAAAGGTGCGGGGCTTGGATTAAGTGTGGTGCAGGCGCTACTACGTCGCTTGGGTTCACAGCTCGAAGTGGAGTCTCCGAAGGGAAAATTCGCCGCGAGCTTTTCGCTTCCGTCCGGTTAGCGGCTGGGGCGGACGTGTGCCTTAAATGAATCTGATTTGAGCCGCACCCACAGTTTGCATCTCGGGTACACCCATGCTGCTCTTTCTTTTCCTATTCAGCTCCGCTCATGCCGCACAAGAAATCTGGTTGAAAGTGGGCGAGGTGCGCCAATTCGAAGCCCCGACTGGAAAGGCCATTCGTGTAGGCACGCGCGGAGTGATCAAGGTTATCGATGGCGAATCCAGTGTTCGGGTCGTGGGCCTTAAACCTGGCAATTCACCGCTACTGATTGGCGACCGAAACTTCACCGTACGAGTCAGCCTTGGGCAACAGCAAGATTTTATAAAGGTGTTGCGCGAGCAACTGTCCCATATGATGGGTCTGCGCCTCGAATCCGAAAGTAAACCAATGGCCGTGGTGGGCACGCTTCTGCGGTTTTCGGACTGGCAACGCATCAGCGAACTCGCGCGCCAGTATCAAGGCGAATATGTTTTCAAAGCGCAAGCGCTGCCCGATGTCGCGGAAAAGGCGGTCACGTTTCTTCAGCAACTAGCACGGCAAAAGGGCCTGCCGGTGGTGCGCTTTCGCGCCGATCCGGAGTTCACGGCCCAGGTTCCGCAAGCGGCAGGTCACCTGCGCGAAAATGCCGCGGCCCTATTTAAGAGCTATGGAATTCAAGTCGAGTCCACGGATTCCGAACTTATGTTGCAGCCGCTGGTGCGCACGCGTGTGATTCTCGCCGAACTCGCGCGCAACAATGAGCGCGAACTCGGAATCAAATGGCCTACCGAAAATGAGGCCCAATTGTTGCCACGATTTAAAACCGAAGACAGCTTGTTGGTGACCTTAAAGGCACTCGAGTCACGCGGCCAAGCGCAGATCCTTGCATCTCCCAACCTGATTTGCCGCAGTGGCAGTGAGGCCACTTTTCATGCAGGCGGGGAATTCCCCGTCAAAATGTTTTCACGCTTCACTCACGACATTCTATGGAAGCAGCACGGAGTGATGCTCGCGGTCAAACCCGAGGCGGATTTTCAAGGCGCCATCAGCCTCGGCATAGAAACCGAAGTCTCTTTACTCGATATGGCCAATTCGGTAGAGGGAATTCCCGCGTTAAAATCCAATAAGGTGAAAAGCCATTTCGATTTGCCGGGTAAACGCACCATCGCCCTGAGCGGACTCTTGCGCCAAGAAATCGGCGAACTCAAAGAGGGATTGCCCTATCTGACCGGCATTCCGATTTTGGGAGCGCTATTTTCCAGTCAGAAATTTCGCAAGAACCAAACCGAACTGGTGATTTTTGTCACGCCGGAAATCTATGTCCCGGAGGATGAAAAGGTCGTACTCCCCGAGGGTTGGGTGCGCGAAGGTGCATAACGCGAAGGAAATGGTGCAACTCATTTTGCAACGCTTTGAAGAAGCCTGGAGCTATGATTCCCGCGATCTCGCGCGTCCCACGGCCGATGAACTTTTACGTCAACTGATCCGCGCCGCCGAGCCCAGCCTACAAGCGCGCCTCGAGGAAGAATTTTTTGGCTTGGGCCCGCTGCGCGAAGTGATAGAAGATGACTCGATTCAGGAAATCGTGGTCAATGGGGCGGCAGATATTTGGTATGAACGTGGGGGTCAGTTTTTGGCGCTTGAGGATCAGTTTCTCAGCGATCTCACTTTTAAGAATTTCATTGATCGCTTGTGTTCCTGGTCCGGATTGAAAGTCGATCTGGCGCAGCCGTTTGCCGATGGTCGTTGGCAGAATTTCCGCGTGCATTTGGGCTGCGCTCCCCTCACCCACTGTCACTTTCACTTAACGTTACGGCGCTTGCCCGAAAACCCGTGGACTCTGAAACAGTTGGTGAGTGCCGACTGGTGCAATGAAGCCCAGGCCCTGGTTTTGGAGGAACTGATTCAGAGCCGGAAGAATATTATTTTTCTCGGGCCCACGGGCTGCGGCAAAACTACGGTACTTGGCGCTTGCTTAAAAGGTCTCACTAGCAACGAGCGTGTAGTGATTCTCGAAGACACCGACGAATTGCCGCGGCCCAATCTCGCTAGCACCAAACTGCTAACGCGGTCGATGGGAACTGCCGCACTTCCCGAAGTGAATTTGTCGGATCTCGTGCGCCAGAGTTTGCGCATGCGTCCCTTTCGCTTAGTCATGGGTGAGGTGCGAGGGGCCGAGGCCAAAGACCTATTGCTCGCTTTGGCCACTGGTCATAGTGGGAGCATGGGAACTTTGCATGCTAGCGATGCACGCCAAGGTCTGTTACGTTTAGAGATGTTGGTGCAGCTCGGAGCCCCACAGTGGAGCGTCCTGGCGATTCGTCAATTGATTCATTTGAGTGTGGAGGCGTTGGTGGTCTGTGGATATTCCTCCGGACAACGCCGGCTGCAAGGTATTTTCAAAGTGGCGGCGCTCGAGTCCATTGGCTTATTGCTCGAACCACTCGGCTAATATAATAGTTAAACGCGGACGTCGACGTACGAACCACGCGGAGTAAATCCAGCGGGCTGGGTGATCTCGGACTCATGGGGATCACTCACGTTCATTTCTTCCGACGGTTCGAATTCTTCGGCCCGCACTACCGGTGCCACCTTGACTTTGCCGGTGGTGACGCTGGGCAAGGTTTCGACTTCGGAGGGGCGAATGCGGTTATTGAAGAATTCGTTCGACATTTGCTGGACCGAATGATCATTGTTGCCACGGCGAACTTCGTTTAGTTCCGCTTGAATCGCAGCAGCTCGAGCGGCCGTGGTCTCGGTTTTTTCGTTCACATGGGAAGATTCACCCATCGGTCTACCGAAACTCGGCACTCCGGGGCGAAGGGCAGACGAATTCTTAAGGTCTACCGAAGCCACGCGCGAACTACCGCGCACGATATTGCTAATTTTCTCCATTACGCACCTCCGTGTGAGTGGGAGAGTGGAAAGACTTCCTATCCTTCCATCCACTTCTTCGGTGCACTTCTCAATTTAAGACAGTGGACTGACGTCCAGTTTTTGGTGTCTATGAGCCGGGTTCCAAATGTGGCGCCAGACGAATGCCCAGCTCCAACAATTGCTCACGCGCTACCCGACTGGGAGCCTCGGCCATAAGATCCGTGGCTTTCGCGGTTTTGGGAAAGGCAATCACGTCGCGGATCGCATCGGTTCCACAGATCAGCATCACCAAACGATCCATGCCCCAAGCAATGCCACCGTGCGGAGGGGTACCATAGCTGAGAGCCTCGATAAAAAAACCGAACTTCAAACGAATCTCGGTTTCACTTAGGCCGAGCGCTTCAAACATCGCGGCCTGCACCGTCTGGCGGTAAATCCTAAGACTTCCGCCCGCGATCTCGTAACCGTTGCAGACCAAGTCGTAGGCCTTGGCCAAAAGGCTAGGATATTGCTTTTCATCGCGATTGAGCAGAATCGGCAGTTGTTCGTCCTTACACATGGTGAAGGGATGATGGCGGGCGCCCCAGCGCTTGTTTTCGGTGTCATATTCTAGCAAGGGGAAATCTATGACCCAAAGGAATTTAAACGCGGCTTCGTCGATCAGCTTCATCTCGCGGCCCAGCTCATTGCGCAACATTGAAAGGGACGCGCAAGTGATATCAAAATCATCGGCCACAATAAACATGGTGCCGCCCGCGCTACCACCGCCCTCGGCGTAAATTTTCTTAAGCGCATCCGGTGCAAAAAATTTGTTAACGGAAGAAGTTACCGTGCCGTTTTCATCTTTGAGCCACACCAGACCCTTGGCGCCCATCTGTTTGGCGGTCGCGGTGAGCTTATCAATCGCTGAGCGCGAAAAATCTTTGCCCTTTGGCACCGCGAGGGCTTTGATTGAACCGCCGCGGGCGATCACATCTTCGAAAACTTTAAAGCCTTGGCCCCTGACGGCGGAGGCGACATCGCGCAGTTCAAGTGGGTTGCGCAGATCTGGTTTGTCGGAGCCGTATTTATTCATGACTTCGAAGTAGGTCATGCGTGGGATGGCCGGCACTTCTACTTGCAAAGTGTCGCGCCAGATTTTGCGCAACATGGTTTCGTTGATCTCAAGAATGTCTTCTTGCTCAATGAAACTCATTTCGATATCGATCTGGCTAAACTCCGGCTGGCGGTCCGCACGCAAGTCTTCGTCGCGAAAGCAGCGAGCCAGCTGAAAATATTTATCGGTACCGCCGACCATAAGCAGTTGCTTCAGAGTTTGCGGGCTCTGTGGGAGGGCGTAGAACGTGCCCTGATTCACTCGCGAAGGAACCAGATAATCGCGCGCGCCTTCGGGGGTGCTCTTGTACAAAATGGGAGTTTCGACCTCCAAGAAGCCGTTTTCCGAAAGGAAAGTGCGCACTACGTGGGCCACGTCGTGGCGGACGCGCAAATGACGTTGCAAACGTGGACTGCGCAATTCGAGGTAGCGATATTTTAGGCGCAGGGTCTCCCCCACTTTTGGGTCATCAATGGCGAACGGGGGCGTCACGGCCTCAGAAAGAATTTCAGCCAAAGTCACTTCGACTTCCACCGCACCCGTACCGATTTTGTTGTTCGTCATGCCTTGCGGGCGGGCGCGCACATTGCCTTGGATAGCCACCACGAATTCGCCGCGCAATTCTTTGGCCACCTGAGTTTGTGGAAGGCTGGGATTGAACACGATCTGCACTAAGCCCTCACGGTCGCGCAAGTCGACAAAGATCAAACCGCCGTGGTCACGCCGGGAGTCAACCCAACCCATAAGCACCACGGTTTTGCCGACATCGGCGGCGGATAAAGCGCCACAATAATTCGTTCTTTTGAGGGTTTTTAAAAATGCCATAGGGAGCAGTTTGTCATGCTCTCCGTCATCGATCAACCAGAACATGGACACTGGCCGCTCTATGCACTATGGTTTATTTCTATGCCACTCATAAAAGTTGAAAAACAATCCGTGCACAGCCCGAACGACACCTTCAAACGCATTTCCGAGATGTTGAACGGCGACAAGGATTTACGCAAACTGGACTCCAAATACAAATGTGAGTTCAATTCCAAGGACTTAACCGGCTCGGCCGACGGCTCGATGTTTAAAGCTAAAATGAATGTCAAAGAACAGCAAGGTGGCTCCATGGTGGAAATTACCGTGGACTTGCCGCTAAGCCTGGTTTTGGTGAAAGGTATGGTTGAGAAGACCTTGCAGAAAAAACTAGAAGAGGCGTTGTCCTGACCAAAAAACCATCCAAACGTAAAAAGTCTTTAAAAGGCTTTAAGGCCGTCGAAGGCGAACTCGTTGAGTCGCCGGCCGCCGAATCCCCGTCCGAAGAGTTTCCGGAAATTATAGATACTGAGTCGAAAGCTGTTGTCTCCACCGACCCGATGGCGCGTTACTTAATGGAAATCGGGCGCTACCAAGTTTTGTCACGCGAAGAAGAGCAAAAAGTCGCCATCCGTTACCGCGAAACCGGAGATCCCAAGGCGGCAGAACAACTCGTTACCAGCAATTTGCGTTTTGTGGTCAAAGTCGCGGCGGAATACACCAAGTTCGGCGCCCGGCTGATTGACCTGGTGCAAGAGGGAAATGTCGGGCTGATGCATGCGGTGAAGGAATTCAATCCTTACAAAGGCGTGCGCTTAATCACCTACGCTGTGTGGTGGATTCGCGGCTATATCCAAGAATACTTGATGCGGCAATATTCCATGGTTCGCATCGGCACCACCGCAACTCAACGAAAATTGTTTTATCAATTGCAACGAGAACGCGAGCAACTCGAGCGTATGGGTCTTGAACAGGGCATTGCCCAACTGAGCGGGAAGTTGGGAATAACGCCGGAGGAAGTGCAGGAAATGCACGCGCGTTTAAGTGGACGCGATGTGAGTCTAGATGCCCCGGTGAACGAAGATGGCTCGTCGCGTTTGCTCGATATGCAAAGCGAACCGGCCGGCGGTACCGATATAGTCGAAGATATTGGCCGGCGTGAGCAGCTTGCGATTCTAAATGAAAAATTGGGTGAGTTGCGGCCGCTTTTGAGTGAGCGGGAGTTGTTCTTGCTGGATGAGCGAATACTGGCGGATGATCCTCTGACCTTGCAAGATATCGGCGATAAGTATGGCACGACTCGCGAGGCTGTGCGACAGATGGAGGCGCGGCTGATGCAGAAAATAAGGAAAGTCGTTGAGCCTTAAAAAAAGCCCATTTTCCACGGTATCAATATGAAACGTTGTCCCCCGAAACCAGGCCAATTGATTTAGGGGTGCTGTTTTTGAGTGTAATTATTCGGAGTCAACTTCGACGTGCGAGGTTCTGCAACGAAATATTCCTGAAGCCTACAGCGATTCCGGCTAGATGGGCGTTTCAATCGTTCTGATTACCGTGTCCCTCTGAGGGGGTTGCGTGATTTGACCGCAGAAGAGGGTGCCGCCAATACGGCACGTCTACTTGCGCGAAGACGAGGGCAGCCCGAAGTGCCGATGGCGGCATAGCTTTGGCCTGCGCTATTCTTTTCAGTTTTAAATGTTCGAGTTGATCTAAAATTACGCGGACTCGAGCTCTTGATCCTCAAAAAACTGCGCAAGCTTAGCGCGCAGGCGGGAAATCGCCTGAGCGTGCAACTGCGAAACCCGGCTCTCGGTCACGCGCAGGATCTTGCCGATCTCTTTAAGGTTTAGGTCTTCATAATAATACAAAGATAAAACCAAACGCTGACGCTCGGGCAGGTCTTCAATAGCCTTGGACATGACCTCCTTTACGGACTTCATGTTCAACTGAGTGAGTGGATTGTTGAGCTTACAACCCTCGAGGATGTTTAAAATCGATTTTTTATCGACATTGCTAAAAGTCGCCGCATCGTCGATCGACAAAACGCTGATCGGGCGCACCTGATTGAGCAAATCGAAATACTCATCCATGTTCATACCGAGGCGGGCGGCAACTTCCTCTTCATTGGCCGAGCGACCGAGCTGCGATTCGAGTTCGAGTGTCGCGCGATCGAGCATTTTGGCTTTGTCACGCACCGAGCGCGGAACCCAGTCTTGGGCGCGCAATTCGTCAAGGATGGCGCCACGCACCCGGAACTCCGCATAGGTTTTGAATTTGTTGTCGCGGGTCGGATCGTACTTTTCGATGGCGTCCATAAGGCCTATGACACCGCTGGAAATCAAATCGTCGAGTTCTATATTGGAAGGCAGGCGCACGGCGATTTTTTGCGCGATAAACTTAATCAGTGGAGCGTACTCCATGATCAGCTTATCCTTTTGCTGGGGCGTCATCTTGTTGGGTTCGTCTTTGTACTTCTTCAATAACGAATTGGAATTCGCATTCGCATTCGAATTACTATTATTTGCCATCTTGATTAGCCCTCAATGTCTTAATTCTATCCAATTTTGCCCTTTGAATCAA
>JANXMF010000057.1 GCA_025354795.1 Pseudobdellovibrionaceae bacterium | reverse complement strand
CAAACCAAGGACTCTGTGATGATCGCTTACGCCATTTTGGAAGACGGATCGTTTCAAGTGTTGTCGATTGATATAAGTCATTCTGAGAGCAATAGATCATGGGGTAGGTTCATTAGTGACTTAAAGCAAAGGGGGCTTAAGCCCAGTAAATGTGATTATTGCGTCGGGACTGACGCTCGATTTTTTGATCGTAATCGTGACGAACTCTAATCGCAATTTTTTCTAGCCATTTGACAATGCTAGACTTCTGTTCCGGCGTCCAACGCACGAGCGTCTCAATTTTTAAATAAGATAGAGCGATACCCGAAAGATTCCATTTTCTTTCGAATTCGCCCTGGTAATTTGCGTCTCCAAGCAATGCACCGACCTTCGCCCACGCATCGAGCCAGTTATACAAACAGTTTTCTGCTTTCAAATCATTAAACTTCCAAATTCGATCCGAAAGGCGTGCGACTTGATTATTGAACGTTCTAAGAGGCTTTACCATTTCTCTGCTTTGCTCATGGCGTTTCGGATCAATAACCGAATGGTGCGAATCCTCATAATAAGTTTGGCTCATTACATCTACGACTGGCGGAGGAACTTCAGGACAAGTATCTGACTTCGATTCATTCGGACGGTTTGCTGGCGCAAGCTCAGCAAACGGATTCACGAACTGCTTTTGATTCTTATATTCAAGATGCGTGCATCCTGCAGAGCAGAAAACAAAACTAGCTACAATGAGTGGCAACGCCGCCAATTCCTTAAGATTATTCATTTGGGAAAATGACTCAGGTGTTCATGGACGATTTTCCAATCGTCCTGTTCCTTGCGAAAGCATGAGGTTCCACGACCTTTGCCTTCGTAAGGTTTGTCCTCTATGAGACCGGTCCAGTGGAAAGTATAAGTACAAACGGACGTAGTTTCAGATTCAGCAATCCATTCGACATCGGTAAGCCAATACTTTTCATCCTTAATCATGTTCCAAGTTTTTTCGAAGGCGCGGCGGCACTGCTCGTGGCCTTGGAACGTGCCGCTCGTGAACCAAAATTTGCAGTTATTCGAAATCAGAGGTGTTAAAAGGTCGAAGTTGTTTTTATTGATTTCGACTTCGTACTTTTTCAGTAGATCTCGGGCGGTCACGTTATTTCAACCATTTCGAAATTTTGTCGGCGATCATGTCGGCTGCCGGTTCATCTAGAGGCCCATACAACGGATCATTGCTAAGCCCGTGCCCTTTTCCTGGATGCAAAACAAAGTTCGGCTGCGACTTCATCTGAATCGCGCTCGCTTGAAGAATCGCTTGCTCGCGTATCCCTGGAGTCTGACTGTCGATATCTCCATTGTGATATTCAATAGGGCCGGCAAAATTCTTAAGATTTTCAAGAACAGACACATCATCAAAGAACCAGCGCTTCCACCACTTGTAGGAAGAAAATTTAAGGGCGCCCATCAAATAAGGATCGGAGTCGGCGTGCTTGAGGGCTTCAGTTTTCGCAGCTTCATAAATAGCTTCGAATCCCTTTTGAGTTTCTGCTTCGGTCTTAGAACCGCTGGCGCTGAGCAAAGAATCTAACGAATACAAGTTTTTGATATAGGAAGTCGGATAGGCTGCTTTGATTTCGTCGTTCGTGAGAACATCGTCGTGGTTTGCATCCATTTTCATCATCAACTCGAAGGGCCTTTCGGCCACTTGCCATCGAAGAATGCCAACCGCGCTTTCGGTGAGGCCGCCAAGGAACATGATTCCTTTCGCTTGAACGCTGCCACGAGCAACAAGTCGCGACACATTCAAAGTCCCTTCGCTGTGTCCAAACAATACGATATTGTTAGAGTCCAAACTGGGTTGTGACTTCGCAAAATCGTAAACGACTTGGATGTCGTCAAGAATGGTTTCGTCCGTGACTTGCAGCCTTGTGACCTGATCAATACAATTGGCGATATCACTCGGCGCTCTAACGTCACATTTAACGCCGCGATAATCGAAACGAACGGTAGCGATGCAATTGCGGTTGAGTCGTTCTGAAAGATCTTTGAAGAGCAAGTCTCGGTCTGTCCCGCTTCTTCCAAAAAAAGCATTTCGAGTAAACAGGCCGGTCCCTCCGACCATGACCACGACCGGATACGGCGGCTTTGAACATTCCGGTTTGTCAATTTGGCCCGAAATTTTTGATAAGCCGTCGGTCGTTGGAATACTGAATTCTGTAGTCTCAGCAAAGGCATTGAGATGAACAAAAAACAAAACAAGCACTCCAACCCAATTTAAGATGGAAAATTTCTTAAGCATATTCACCCCATAGCAATTTTTAACTTATTTACCAGGTGTTCATCGGACGCACAAGGAGAGAAAAAAAATCTAGTTGAAAGTTGAGGGAAGAAGCTCCCCTTTGTGGAATACTTCCACTTGGTTAACAAGAAGGAGCGACCCTCATGAAAGACAGTACAAGAAGTTCGAAGATAGCGGCAAAGCAATTCCACAAAATTCTATCGGAATCACCCGGATTGTTCGATTTATTGGCAATCCAAGAGCAGGGCAAGGTGGCGTTCGACGGTCTGCACAAGCGGCTGGGCGCGATGTTGGTGGAATCCATTTTACAAATTGAGCGAGAGGAGTTGACGGGGCCAAGCCACAGGCCGAAGGAAGCTGGCTTTTACAAATGGGGCTACCAGCAGGGTTCAGTATTTATCGGTGACCAGAAGCAAAAGATGCGCAAGCCACGTTTAATTCGTGGTGGAGTTGAGTTTGAGTCACCGACATATGAGAAGTTGAAAGAAAGTGGCGCTTTTTCAGAGGAGCTTTTGGCAAAGCTGATGGCCGGGATCTCTGCGCGGCAATATAAATCTACGGTCACAAAAGCGGCTGAGGCCTTTGGGGTATCGGCGGGGTCGGTGTCGAGACATTTTGTGAAGGCTTCAGCAAAGCGATTGAAAGAATTTGTTGAGAGGGATTTATCGGAGTTTACCCCGTTTGCGATGCTCATCGATACGGTCCACCGGGGAGGAGTTGCGTTCATAGTGGCTCTTGGCATCGATACGGTTGGAGACAAAAAAGTGCTGGGCTATTGGGAAGGTGCCACTGAAAACTCAGAGATCACATTGAAGTTATTTGAAGATCTTGAAAGAAGAAAGCTCAATTTGACAGACGAGGTTTTGTTTATGACGGATGGTGGATCTGGGGTCATCAAGGCTCTGAGAAATAAGTTTGGCGACAAGTTAATCCATCAGCGCTGCACCCTCCACAAGGACCGTAATATCCAAAAGCATCTTGCAAAAAAGTATCGCAAGAAGGCTCATACGATGTTCAAGGACGCTCTGGACCATGCCGCTTATAAAGATGCAAAGGCGGAGCTTTTGAAGATGGAAAAGTGGCTTCGTGGGATCAATCCAAGTGCCGCAAACTCGCTACTGGAGGCTCTGGAGGAGATTTTAACATTACATGTCCTGAAAGTCCCTGAGGCCCTTCGCAGAGTTTTAAAATCCACGAATGGAATCGAGAATCTATTTTCAACCACTCGTCACCGGGAAAAGAACCTCAAGAACTACAGTCCGCTGTACCGAGGAAAGCCCGTGAAGAAAGATCTATCGCAGCGATGGCTTGCGACCGTGTTTTTAAAAGCAGAAACTGGGTTCAGGAAAGTGAAGGGCTTTGAAGATATTCCAGCAGTTATTCTGAACATCAGAAAGCTTCATCAAAAAATCTTTGACAACAAAAACAAACTGGCGGCATAACGAATGAAATCAAACGCTTCTTCTCAGACTTTCAACTAGAAAAAAGTTCTCTCCAGAAGTTTGTACTGAAGAGTGGGTTGGTCAATGTGGAGTTGATTTTGCCTGTCAGTAGATATCAAAAAGGAGATTCTTAATGTTCACAAACATTTTTTCACCATTTAAGAAATCAGCACTGTTATTTTTTATCGCAGCATCAGTTACAGGCAGCTACACATTCGCAGACGGCAGCAAACTTGATAAATCAATTATCGAAAAAGTCACCGGCATGAAGGGTGATTTCAACGAAAAAGAGGGCGTCTACAAACTGAGCTATCCTCGCAGTGATCTGAAAGTTACTACCGCCGGAGTGACAATGACGCCCCCGATGGGACTCACGGCGTGGGCGGCCTTCACCAAGCCAGCAGATCACGTAATGGTAATGGGTGATATCGTGATGACCGAAGGCCAAGTGAATGCTGTAATGAGTGTGGCTCTTGATTCTGGTCTTGAAGTGACAGCACTTCACAATCATTTCTTTGGCGACACACCAAAAATAATGTTCATGCACATCGGTGGAATGGGGAGCGAAGAAAAACTTGCGACCGCCGTTGGAAAAGTTTTTACTGCACTCAAAGAATCGACGAAAATGACTTTTCCGAGCAGCTCTCTTAGCCCAGCCAAAACTACTCTTGATCCAAAAGTAATCGATTCTGTTCTAGGTCGCCAAGGTTCACTTAAAGATGGCGTGTACAAAGTGACCATTGGCCGGACGACTAAAATGGATGGTCATGATATGGGCAATGCCATGGGAGTTAACACCTGGGCGGCCTTTGTCGGCAGTGACAAAGAATCAGTGGTCGACGGCGATTTTGCGATGCTTGAAACTGAGCTTCAGGGAGTTTTAAAAACTCTCCGTAAAGCAAAAATTAATATTGTCGCCATTCACAACCACATGGCGATGGAAAATCCACGTCTTGTATTTTTGCACTATTGGGGAATTGGACCGACAGTTGAATTAGCTAAAGGACTCAAGGCGGCACTGGATACGCAAAATTTAAAATAAAATAGGACTGATTAAATTGAACTTATCAAGCGTACCGCTTACAAAAGTTTTAAGCTACTTCTTAAGACTCGGTACTTTTGGATTTGGTGGCCCCATTGCATTAGCAAACCACATGCGAAATGACCTCGTAGAAGAGCAAAAATGGTTCAGCGTCGAAGATTACAATGAGGGGCTGGCCTTCGCTCAACTTTCGCCAGGTCCACTGGCAGCTCAACTTGCAATGTATTTGGGTTGGATTCAAGCGGGAGTCATTGGCGCTACTCTCACTGGATTTGTTTTTATTCTGCCATCATTTCTAATGGTGGTAGTAATGGCTGCACTTTATTTAAGATTTGGAAGCCTACCTTGGATTCAAGTGCTTTTTTATAGCATCGGTGCTGCCGTGATCGGAATCATCGTAAAAAGTGCAATCCAACTCACGCAAAAGACAATTGCGAAAGATTGGCTTCTATGGATTATTTTTTTGATCAGTGCGGCCGTTACCGCAATAACTGAATCCGAAATGATATCCCTTTTTATTATTTCGGGAATCATCGCTTTGCTCGTTAAAGCTCCACCTCATTTAACAAAAAAGACGCTAGGCATTTCCATCATACCTACGTTTCTGATAACAGGACTTGAAGGACCTGCAACGACAGATACGCTCACAAAGTTAGGATTTTATTTTGCAAAAGTTGGAGCGGTCGTGTTGGGTATAGGAAGAACAAAGCCTATTTCTGAGCCCAAGGCCAGGTATTCGATCCCCGCTGTTGGACAATTTCCGCATTATTGTGGGCATCGATCAAGCCAAATTCTGGCAAATTCAGGATTCTCCTCTTGGATTTTTGGG
>JANXMF010000055.1 GCA_025354795.1 Pseudobdellovibrionaceae bacterium | reverse complement strand
CAAAAAAACCATCCCAAGTATTGATATCTAAAACGGTCTTGCCCCGCAGATCGGGCAACTGCATTGCATTGATCTCCCGCTGAAGAATGTCGGGAGTTTTATGTCCAGGCGTCGTTATTTCATGTCCCACATCAATTGAATGCCACCAAAAAGGGACTTCTTTGACGAGAGATGTAACTCTGCCGATCGATAGTTCGGTCATAAACTTCCTAACTTAAGTGTAGTGAGCGGCCAAACCCTATCAAATGCCAATTGTACTTTCAATAGCTAAGCTTTCGAAAAAAGCTGCTGTCCCTTGGCGCGCCAAGCTGTCTCGAAATCTAATCAATCGAAGCCGTAGACCCCTATATTTTTGAATTGGCCTTTGGGGTACCTTTAGTTTGGGACTGCTACCGCAATAGTATCTTCCTAGACAGCGTGCTTTTCTGATTTCAGGGGTTTTCAGGGCAAAATCTGATGCCGTGACCAAAGTTTTTGAGATATAAGGCCACATGCTTGTAATTAGACCAACTTTAAGCCTAGCAAAAAGACTCAAGGTAAAACTTGCTACTACGGATGTCGAATCTTCAACCCGCCTTGGCGACTGGTATGCGATTGATATTGTTTTAAAACGTCGCCAATTTATTCTTGCGGTAAGTGCAAAATCTCGCGTGAGCGTGATGATTGAGGCGGCGCCATATGTCACCTTCCCCGATCGATTGCCCCTTGCCATCCGAGAGGTTCTTTCTTCTATAGGCTTGAAACGGGAGAAAATCGAATCCGAAATAAATGAGATGAATCAAATTTTGTTAGCCAAAACACAGGACAGATCCGTAATAGGAACCATGAATGACTACCGTCGCCATCTGCAATTCATGGAAAATTCTGGACGCTTTAATCCTAATAATCTGCTTGCAGTATCCTTACAGATCACCGCCACCCCATCGTTGGTAATGCCTGGTGTTTGGCCTCAAGAGGTTGCGTTGCAGTTGTTTGGGGAGCCACCCTTAAACAAGTTGGTCAGAGCGCCACTTCAGACACCAAATCTTTATCTTGTTAAATAATTTTTTGTTCGCTTGTTCAGTGCCTTTTGAGCAGCGATTTGCTACTGATAAAAAGGCGCCTCACCTAAAAGCCATTATTGCGAGGGTTTTAGGCAAGTCCTGTATAACAGCAGCCTGGGCAGTTTAAAAATGACCTCTCCGACACCCCATGGAGATTTGGTTTTATTCACCAGTATGTGGTCTATCAATTGCAGATACACCTTATGTATAATTTAAAGAGATCTCATTACTTGATACCGTTCCGAAGTTGTTGGGATTTTCTAGCTCTCCACAGTCACACCCAAAAATGAAAGTTTGATGTTTGCCTCCATTCCCATCTTGGCGGCCCAGTGTGATTCCCAGAACTGCTTTGTTGAACTGAGCTGAAGCAACACGAGCCGGGTCATTTTTTCTGCACCTTTTTCGCTCCATTTAAATCCGATTTTTTTAATTCGCCGTTTTATTTCCCGCATGATTCTTTCAACGAGGGAAGTCACCTTGGGATTTGAGATCCCGGTCCGCATCCAGTTCTCAATATATGTGAACAGCTGGGCCTTGGCATTTTCCACAAACGTCTTTGCCTTTTTATAGCCCAGCATTTTCAGCTCAACAATAAAATCGTCAATGGCAGTTTTCATGGCCTTGAGTTTGATCTCGATTTTTAATTTGTCTTCCAATGATTTCAATGGGTCCGCGTCTGGCTCCGGCAAGTCAAGATACAGGAGCTTATTCAACTGGTCTGATATTTTGATGGCCTCTTCTTTTCTAACAATATCTTGATATCTTAGAAGTGGCGTCAGTTCATGGGTCATGTGGAACAGGCAGCGCTGGTGGTTGTTGGCGAGTTTTTTAAGGGCCCTCACAAGCTCCTCCTCTCCGTCGGTGACGAGAGTCCGCGCAATTGGTTTAAACTTAATTTTTTCAGACGGATGATTTTTTGCTTTCAAGAACCTGCCAATGTCTTTCCAACTTGCGCGGGTCCACGCCCCAAAGGGAATAACTTCCCCAGACTCATTGTAACCAATGACGATGCGTACTTCCCCACGATTAGAATTATTAGCGTCGTAATCTTTTTTAAAACC
>JANXMF010000227.1 GCA_025354795.1 Pseudobdellovibrionaceae bacterium | reverse complement strand
TATCAATGGAAGCTAAACAGCTGTTCAACAGGCCTAGGCTTTGATCGCTAAGCAATTATTTTTAGCAATTTTTTTAGATGGCTTTCAAGAGCATTGAAATATCCGTTCGCTACTGAATCCGTTCTGACAGATAGATAGACGGGTTGCTCAAAAGAGGGCCAAGACGGCATGCGGATTTCGACCGCCTTCTTAGGCGGTCCTCTCATCATAAGCTCGGGCAGGTAACCGGCCAGATTGGATTGTTGAACTAAATGCATCGCTTGCTCAGCGGTTTGAGTGCCCACGTAAGAATTTCGCATATTGACCGGAAGTGGGCAGTTGTCGTTTTGCACGACCAATTTTCCCCCATCCCAAAGCAGTGGATAGACAAATGGAACTTCATCAATATTTTTTGTCGATTTTATTAGCGGATGGCCTTCCCGAACAAAAAGTCCCCAGCGCGTAAAGCCGATCAGTGATGATTGCCAACTGCGGGGCCAATCCATTGCGCCAGGATGTAGAGCAATATGAAATGCGCCCTTAACTCCACCATAAATAAGGTCGTCTGGATTGAAGGCCTGGATATAGCTACGAATATGCGGAAACTGAATCATCATCTCCTGCAACACGGGAATGATGGCGTATGTTGTCAAAAACGAGGTTGAAGCCAGCCCGATGGGACGGTCGACTTCGAGGCGCTCGCGCTTGCGTGCGCCGATGACCTTATGAAGCTCACCGTTGATCGCCACAACTGATTTCATGAGTTCGCTTCCGTGACCTGTGAGTGTCAGTCCCTTAACCCCACGTTCGAAAATTCTGTAGCCGAATGCCTTCTCGATCACTTTCAGCCGCCGGGAAACCTGAGCGGGCGTGGTTCTAAACGAACGTGCCGCTTCGCGGATCGATCCCAAGCGACCCAGTTCATCCAACAGGACGAAATCAGATACTTTTATTTTGTGAGCTCTTTGGTAAATCGACGATAACATACAATAAAGATATCACGTGTTATCATTTTTGTCATCTTACTATTCAAAAAAATACTGGTATTGCTGTTCATCGGTCTTTGGTTCCGATTGAAAGAAGGTATCTAGTGGATTTCGAACTCATAAGCACAGCCACCCTGTTCCGGCAGAGACTGCGACACACCTTCAACCCGCAATCCCTCACGGGGCTCTCGTTGAAAGACCAGCACGCGTTCGAAGTCTTTGGTCAAGGTCAACTTGTGCCCTTGCCATTTGAAAACATTCAATATGCATTTCGTGCTTATGTGCAAAAGAGTCCGGAGACACTCGCCGCGCTCTCGAACAGTGAGACGGATGCAGGACAGGTCATCTCCTATGGAGATTTAGACGCACAATCAGATGCCTTGGCGCTATACCTCCTCAATCAAGGCGTCCGCTCGGGCGACCGAGTTGGTCTATTTCTGCAACGCTCAATCGATATGCTTGTAGGAATTATGGCGATTATGAAGGCCGGTGCGGCCTATGTTCCACAAGATGCACGCATCATGCCTGTGACACAACTTCGACACATTTCCGATGCCTGCAAAATGAAAGTCATTCTGACTCAGAAACAGTTCGCCGATGATTTGGCGCAGCTTAGCAAGCCAGATCTGAAGGTCATTGCGATTGAACGAAATAAACTGCGTTGCCCTTCACTCAAGCAAAAGCAACTTCTCGCAGAGTGTTCTGCTCGTGCAAGTGGCGATGACGTTTGCTTCGTGCTCTTTACGAGTGGAACCACGGGGCAACCGAACGGCGTTCAAGTGACGCACAAAAACCTCTGCAATATTCTCCTCACTCAGCCAGGGGATCTTGGCATGCGGCCCGGAAAGAGAGTATCGCAAATTCTCAATATCTCCTTCGATATGGCCGCATGGGAGATCTTAGGCGCGCTGTCGCACGGTTCTACACTTGTTATCCGCGGAAAGGAAATAGCGAAGACCGTGCGAGCGGTCGACATCGTCATCGCGACACCGAGCATCCTGAGTGCAATCGATGCGAAATCTTGTCAGAACGTACAAATGGTGGCAGTCGCCGGCGAGCCCTGCCCGCGACCGTTGGCTGACGAATGGGCTCAGTTCGCGACGTTTTACAATTGCTGTGGACCGACCGAGGTGACGATCGTAAATACAATGCAACTTCACAACCTAGATGCGAAAAGTTTGCCTATCGGCGGGCCCACACCGAACAACACGGTCTACATTCTGGATGAAAGCCTCAAGCCTTGTGCCATCGGGGAAATCGGCGAAATGTGGGCCGGAGGAAGCTGCGTTTCACGAGGATATTTGAATAACCCCTCGCTCACCGAAGAGCGTTACAAGCCAGATCCTTTTTTGGGCGGAGATCACAAGATGTTCCGTACTCGCGACCTTGGACGCTGGACCGCGAAAGGTGAGCTGGAGCATTTCGGTCGCACCGATGATCAAGTGAAAATTCGTGGCTTTCGTGTCGAACTCGACTCAGTATCGAGCGCTTTAGAATCAGCGCCTGGGTGTTTGCAATCCGTAACCCTGAAACTCGATAGTCAAAATCTTGTGGCCTTCGTACGCCCGTCATCTGTTGATATTCGGCTCGCTCAGGAACAAGTTTCGAAGGCGTTGCCTTATTACTGCAGCCCATCGTTCATCATCACCATGGATGAGTTTCCCAAGACCTCGCGTGGAAAAATTGATAAACGCGCTCTGACTATCTTGGCCGTCAGGGCCTTGGAGGCAACAAAATGAGCCCCTTCCTCGTGGCAAATATCTTGGTCCCCTCTGCGCGAGAAAGCCAAGACTTGCGGATTGCGAACATGCCAAAACCGAATCTCATTGCGAGTATATTGCATCATCCAAAATTGATGCCATACAATCGACTCGCGGTTTTAGTTGTCTTACTGAATTTGTGTTTGCTTTTCTGTTTTGAGCCTATTGCTGGTGCCGAACGGATCAGCACTCTCTCAAAAATGGTACTTGCAAATTTTGCTCTGGCAACGGTGATTCGTAGCCAATACATAGTTAATTTACTGTTCGCATTGGCTACAGCGGCACCGCTCTCGTGGCCAATCCAAATCCGCTGGGCCTTAGCGAAGGTTTACCACTTCGGCGGAATTCACGTCGGGGCGTTCTTCTCAGGCCTTTGTTTTTTACTTCTTCTGCTCAAGGAGTGTCTTGGCGTTCCGGCAATAAATCAAATATCGGTGATTATATTTTGTACCTTGAATGCGTTCATTTTCCTTACCATGATCGTCTCCGCCCTTCCGTTCCTGCGGTCCCGTTATCATAATCAGTTCGAGATCATCGCGCGATTTGGAAACTGGACTTCGCTTCTCATTTTTTGGGCTTTGAACTTTGAGTTGGGGAACTCGATCACTTCGCCCCCTACGTTTACTCTCGCAGCGATAACGACAATTGTAGCATTGCCGTGGATCAAGTTACGCAGAGTTTCCGTACGCTACGTAAAGCCTTCTAACCATGTAGTGCTAGCAGACTTTGAATATGGGGTTACGCCCTTTGCGGGTTCGTCGACAGAGCTGAGTTTAAATCCGCTCTTTGAATGGCATTCGTTTGCGAACGTTCCTTTGCCCAACCGCGAAGGATTCAAGCTTACGATTTCAAGAGCTGGGGACTGGACGGGTCAGCTCATCGAGCAAATGCCCACGCATATTTGGGTGAAAGGCATACCTACTGCCGGCGTTGGCAATATCGAAAAGTTGTTTAAAAAAGTTCTTTGGGTGGCAACCGGCAGTGGCATCGGTCCTTGCCTTCCACATTTGCTTTCGGAAAAGGTTCCGGGGAAACTGGTTTGGTCGACGCGCAATCCAGAGAAAACCTACGGTACACAGCTCGTCGAAGACATTCTTAGGGTACAACCCGACGCACTCATTTGGGATACGGATCAGAAAGGCAAACCAAACTTGGTGGAATTGACCTATCAGAAATTTATGGAGTCGGGGGCCGAAGCTGTTATCTGCATCGCCAACAAAAAAGTCACCTGGCAGGTTGTTTATGAAATGGAAAGACGCGGAATACCCGCTTTTGGCGCCATTTGGGATTCTTAAGGAGAAAACATGAACCTAAATAACTACGAAACTTTGCTTACAGAAAAATCAGGCCGCGCTCTGATCGTCACTATCAACAGACCCGATAAGGCAAACGCGCTATCTGAAAAAAGTTTTTTGGAGCTGCGCGATCTCTTTGATCAGATTGCCGCAAGCCGCGGCCTGTTTGCCGGTGTTTGCATCACAGGAAAAGGCGACAAAGCTTTCGCCGCTGGTGCCGATATCGCTGCAATGAACGCCATGAGCTCACAGCAGGGCGAAGATTTCAGCGCCCTGGCCCAATCTGTGACCTTACAAATCGAAGCTTTACCAGTTCCAGTAATTGCATGCGTAAACGGCTATGCTTTCGGTGGAGGCTGCGAGCTGGCTCTAAGCTGTGATTTTATCTATGCTACCCACGCCTCTGAATTCGGACAGCCTGAAGTGAATCTTGGTTTGATACCAGGCTTTGGCGGCTGCGTACGGCTAGCCCGATGCATTGGTCTTGGGCTTGCGCGCGAACTCATCTACACAGGTCGAAGAATGAAAGCAGATGAAGCTGTGAAGGCTGGCTTGGTCAACCGCGTATTCGAAAACAAGTTACTCATGCTCGAGAGCGCACTTGAAACCATTAAAGTTATTGGCACGAAATCCTCCAGCGCTGTCGCACTTTGCAAGAGAACCATCCAAACAACCGAAGCGCAATCAATTGAAGCCGGACTGCTGTCAGAGCGGCGCTCATTTAGAGCCGCGTTTGAGAGCCCCCACAAGAGCGAAGGTGTGCGAGCCTTCATCGAAAAGCGCAAAGCTATATTTTCATAAAATTTTGGCCTTAGCATCGTGGTAGGGGCTAAGCCTGGGAGAGCCAGAGCCCTAATCTGAGGCGTCGAGAGCACACCAAAGCGGATGAGCATGCGAAATAGTTTGAGGTCGCGATCTTATAGAATCAGCAGCCGTCACCGGTAAAATCGCGTAGGGCCTTCTGTCGTTGGAAGTCTGGTGTGTTTTCGAGGGCGTGCTGCCTCGCCTGGTCGCGGTTGAGGCGTTGTTGCTTAATTCGGTGCTGCTCCTCGATTGAAAGGGCCTCAAAGGCCTTTCGCTTCGCTTGATCTTCGGCTCGAAGCTCTGCGAGCTGGCGCTTATGTGCGAGGGTTTAAAACTCGGGCTCAACGTCGCCATATTTCCGGAAGCCACAACTACCAATGGCGAACAGATCTTGCGCTTTCGCCGCCCGCTGTTCGTGTCCGCGATCGAAGCCGGACGTCCAGTCACACCCTTTTGTCTGAACTACCGCCGGGTCGGAGGCCGGCCCATCGATGTGGTCTCACGCGACAAAATCATGCGGTATGGCGACATGGATTTCGCGCCCCACCTATGGGCCCTCGCCGGTAGTGGCGGCGTCGAGTTGGACCTCCACCTTCTACCGGCCATCCCCACCTCCGCCACCACCGATGCCACCCAGCTCATTGAACAATCCCAAAGTGCAGTGGCCCCGTCTTCCAAAAGGTGCCACGCCAAGGTTTTTGACCAACGGCGGGAGACGCCCTTAAACACTGGACTTTCGCAGTCTCCAAATTAGCCGAAAAATAGGAAAGGGTCTAAAGAACCACAATGTAGGCCCGCTTAGGGGGTCTATTTGCGTGGTCTCATAATTGCCGCCGCGATTTTTTTAGGCGCGCGCGCTCAAGCTTTACAAGCGTTCACCCGTGTCACACCGCCGCCGTGGCTCCAAGCCTTTGATGGCGCTAAATTTAAATATTTTCGAGTGCAAAACGTCGAATCCTACAAGGTGGGAAGTGTAGTTCCGCACAATCACCCAGTGGATTTGTTCGTGGGCGTCGACGCCGGCAGCTCGTGGTCGCCGGGTGGGCAGATCACGGCGCAGGTCGTGACTGAGTTAACCAAGACGGTGGGAATTTTAGCGCTTTGCGGATTTGGCTTTGGGAATGTGAACGTGCTTTACTTTAACTATACCGCCGCCGGCCGCGCCAAAGTGGCTGGTTACGCGTCCTCAAGCCCTTACGATCCGCCTTTTGAATTTGCTCTTTATCAGGAGCTGCCGGCCCGTCTGCGGCCGATGATCATCTTGAACCAAGTGGGCTACGCTGAAGCTTTTAACGCCAATGCGGTTAGCCGCATGGTTTCAATTTACGGCAACCAACTGATAAATATAAGTAATTTATCTTTCCTGCCCTACGACACTGCCGTCGACTACAATGCGCGCCTCTACACGCAGGCAAGCTTTAGCCTTATGGCCCACGAAATTGCCCATGTGGTGGGAAATCTTGAACATGTTAGGCTAAGCGCACCGAATCTGATGAATGACGGAGTGGGAACGACCTTGCAAGACGCGGGACACGCCATGAGCGGCGCGCTCAATAACAGCCAATGCACGGCGCTGTTAAAATACGTCCAGCCCAGCCTGTAATTCCCGCCTAGCTCCCAAGCAGGATCTTGCGCTAAAACCTACCCGATCTCCCCCAAGCGCGATATTGAATTAATACTCGGCAGATAACGCTTGTTGCCCCGTCAACTGGGTCCGTCTCAATTCTGATTTGGGCCTGTTGCGAAGAAGCATAGGATCGCTCTTTGGTCTTCTGCTGAGCTTCCAAATGGATTTTTCCAGTTCGGTAATCACTCAATGCCTGCCGCAATTTTAAATATTCCTGGTTGGCATTTGCTTTCGCGAATTCCATGGCCTGCTCGCGATCCGCAACAATGTATGAACCAAACTCGGCGCAAACCTTTAGATTTTGTGAGGAAAGAGAAACTCCCAGTGGACTTTCATCAGAGATACCAACAATTTGTAATGAATCGCTGAAGCGGGCAAAGGCATCTTGTGTGGACTTGACCTTGTGGTCAATACAATAATCTCAACCTTGTGCGGCCGATTTCTTGTGGCTAAGTACAACTTCTCACCAAAGCATGACTTTGATCTAGGAGTATATCTAAAGGGCAAAGAGGTAATATACAATTAAGAAATGCATCTAATCCTAGCCTCTCTATTTCTCAATTTTACTTGGGCTGCCCCTAATGTCCGAATTATTCGCCCGCCAACGGAAGCTTCGACGATCAAAATGTTGCAAAAGGCACAGCTAATTGTTCAACCGAAAGCTGGACAGTGTTCTGGTCTCAGTCCCACCACCGAGGAATGCCAGTACCTTGAAAGTCTTCCGTACACTAATCAACAAGATATTCCTTTTTTGTCTGCAAAGTCTGACCCAATTTGTAAAGCTCCGCTATTAAGCCATCAGATCTCGGAGTCGGGACTAAATATGTGTAAAAATCTAACCCAGAATCGTTATAGTCAAGACTACAAACCGGAAAGTCGTAGCAATCAATGGAAACGCGGACTTCGCGCCACTACAGACGTTGATCTAGTTAATCAAACAAAAATTAATGAAGTACACGATCTGGCGCTCAAAAAAATCACAGAAATAAAGACTGAAATGAAGGCGCGCTGCTGTCGTGACGAAGAATGTGAAAATATATTCAATAGGGTGACAACATCCTTTTGTGTACCTCCAGCAGAAATGAATGCACCAGATTTTTGCGCCAAAGGTGGTGGTAGCGGTTATCATTTCGATACCGATAAAATTATTTCCGGAATGGCGAAAATATTAAGAGAGAAAATTTCACTAATCAGCAAATTCGCTGATGGAAACTCGGACGTTTTCGAATTTTTACAGTCCCCTAAAATGCCTTTTAGCACTTGGCCAGTGCCTGGAGAAATTCAATTTGATCCCTATTTTAAAATTGATTCTCCGAATGATTACCTCGTCGACCTAGCGTCAGCGGCCCGCCACGAATTTACCCATGCGTGCGACTTGATACATGCACAAATAGCTGTGAACCACGTAACTACAAATCCTGACCTAGCATTCTTGGCATTCAAGCGGCTCCATCATCAACATGATCCGAAACTTCGTTGTAAAGTTGATCAGCAAATCAAAGATTACTTCGCCCAATTTCTGACAAGTATCGGGATCTCCAAAGCACTATTTAACTGTGTCTCTGATCTTCAGATTGTTACCGATAACAGTCAGTCGCCCTATTACTGTCCAACAGCTTGTCCCGCTATGATGATAGTGGAAGCAACTGCTCAATTGTCAGAAATGTATTTGCTACCGCCGGAAACTAAAATTAGGGATTTTACTAATTTAGTATGCTTTACCGGTTTGGATAGCCAGCACTTATCGAAAGTCTGGCTAAATCAGTGTGCCTTACAAAACGATTCGTCCTACCGTAATCGATGGCGGCAAAACTTTAAGTGCTCAGCGGTTCCGTGAACTATGTTCTTAAAATGTCACCGCATGATGGGTAATATCGCCTATTTACAACTGTTATTGGACCCGACGATGAGGAGTGGGCTTCACAAATCTCACCACTTCTGAAGCGCGCTGAATTTAAGGCAGGCGATTTTGGAGACTGCACTTTTCGCCCCGAATCAGGAAAGCATAGGGGATGCTTCGATAACTCAACGCAAAAGGTTTAATGCAGAAAATCTCCGGTTTTCTAATCCGGCGTTCAGAATTCCGAATACGATTTACTTCGGTGGCGAAAGAGTCAAAGTCCAAAGGTTACTAATGATTGGATTTTAAGGCTTTATGGTGCGAAAACAAAAACACATTGATTATGAAAACTGCCCGGTCGAGGCCGCGCAAGGGGCGGTCTTTGCAGTTCATTCTTTTGGCGCGATAGGAGTGGGGTACGTTGAACGTTCTGACCTGAACAGACTTCCTGGTCACTGGTCGGGATTACGGATAAAATTTGTATCTCTAAACGTGACTCGCTAACATACAAGGATGAACCAGAAAACCATCCTCCTCTCAAGCCTCGTCCTTTGTACCATATCGCTCCTTAGCTGCGGCAAGAAAAGCAGCTCTGCGGATGCGGATACCGGCGCCTCTACAAGCGGGCCAACCGCGGGCACTGCGATCTCCTTCTCGAGCGTCACCAGCTCAGGCATGACGGCCACTTGGGGGCAAGCGACCTCAAGCGTGACTTCTCCTTCCAATATGCAATATAAACTTGTCTACTCAACTAGCAACAACATCACCACCGCCGCCACCGCGCAAGCAAACGGAACTTTGGTGATGGATTGGACGGCCAACACGCTCACTTCGGGAGTCAGCGGACTCTCGAGTTCAACTACATATTCCTTCGCAGTTTTGGCCAAAGATTCAAACGGCGAAATGGCCATCGAGACCGCCTCTCACGCCACGCTTTGCTCAGGTAAAGTTGTCTTTTTGGCATCGGTCTCGAATGGAAATATGGGCGGTGCCTCCGGTGCGGACACGGTCTGCAATAGTAACAAACCCGCCGGGTTTGGGGGTTCCACTTTCAAGGCAATGCTCACCGACTCCGGTTCTCGCGCGGCCTGCACGTCGGGAGGAGCCGGCGACTGCAGCGCTACGGGATCGACCACGGGGCGCATGGACTGGGTTTTTGCGCCTAACGACACGCTGTGCACTTCGGATTATCTAAAGAGAGTGGGAACCACGAATGCGAATGGTTACCCGCAAATTCCGACGGCGAATATCTTGGCCAGTTCAAATACCGTGGTGTTCACCGGCATGGACATCTACATGGGTGTTGCAGGCTCGAATAATTGTTCGAACTGGGGCGCAACTTCGGGCTCGGCGACCGCAGGATATGCCAATGGTGTCTCGGGCGACCATGGATTTTGGGCGAACAACGGCGGCATATTCCCCGCCTGCAGTGCGGCCGCAAAAATTTATTGCGTGGAGCAGTAGCAAGGCTTTGCACCTTTTAAAAATTCAACATTTCATTCTCTCAGGCTGTTGGCCCCAAATCCCGCGCAGTAGTTCGAGGCCAATCTCGAGGCGGGGCCGAATGGCATAGATTTGCAAACGGACTCGCAATCATTGAGAGTTCAGTCCGCTAGAAGATTGCGGCTATACATTCATTCTTATTGACATCGCTACTTTCTTTCTACAAAATCACGCCATGGCGAAAAGGGATCAGCTCGAGTTCTTCAAAATGCAGTCCCGGAACCACTTCGGCGGTTCGAAATTAAAGAGCAACCCAAAGACCGCGAGGCCCCTCTCAACTAAACAGGCCATTCATTTAATTCTCAAGTCCGCGCATACCGCCTATGGTCCACTTTCTCTATTGCATTCCAAAAATGTCGATAAAATCCACAATCTCGTTACTCGTCAGGCCAAACACTGCGGCGTGCGCATCTATCGTTTCGTCAATGTCGGTAATCACCTCCATCTGGTGGTGAAAATCCAGTCGCGCGCGCTGTTTAAGTCCTTTTTGAGAGCGGTCACCGGACTTATCGCTCGCCACGCTCTAAGAGCCGAGCGCAATCATGCCAAAGCCGTGAGTTTCTGGGAGGCGCGGCCGTTTACTCGTCTGATCGCATGGGGGAGCGATTACGGAAACGTTGAGCGCTATATTGAAATCAATCGCTGGCAGGCCCGTGTCCGTGAAGTTTACGTAAGGTGGGGTGTGGAAATCTTCAGCGAGGGCCGCTTGGATTCGGCTTAGGTCAAGTTTTGCACGCTCGGAGACGGGCGGCTACTCGTCAACCACGGCCCTAGTCTACGCCATGATTCCATAGTGTTTGATTTCGGGGGGATTCTTGCAAAATCTGCACATTCGTCGCCCACAGCGAGGTGTATTGAGCCGGACACAGTTTGTGCTCGTTTTCGCAAAGAATTGCGGTCCAGCGCAAATTTTTGCGTGCGCTTCGGCGGGCATTTTGAAATAACCGTTAGCAAGGGGCCCGATGAAAATACTTGTAATCGAAGATGATGCAAAAATTGCGAACTCCATCGCCATGGGCCTAGGTGAGGCCGGCTTTCAGGTTGACCTGGTCGAAGACGGCGGCGAAGGCATTGAGCGCGCCCGCGCCGGAATCCATGACTTGATAATTTTAGATGTCATGCTTCCGAATAAAAATGGTTTTCAAATCATGACAGAGCTGCGCGCTGAGGGATTTAAGCCTCCGTTTCTGATTCTCAGTGCCAAGCGTTCGTTGCAGGACCGCGTGCGCGGTTTGCAGCTGGGTGGTGATGATTATATGGTTAAACCATTCGCGTTCGCTGAATTGGTGGCGCGGGTTCAGGCGTTGGTGCGGCGGGCTAGCGTCGCCAAGCCGGACGCGCTGCAACTTGCGGCCGGCGAGATCACGTTGGATTTGCTCGGGCGAAGCGTAAGCCGCGCGGGCAAGGCGATTGAGCTGCAGCTCAAAGAGTTTTTCTTGCTCGAATATTTTGTCAGAAACTCCGGATGTGTTTTGACCAAAACTCAGATACTTAAAAAAGTCTGGAATTACGATTTTGATCCTCAAACAAATGTGGTCGATGTTCTAGTTTGTCGGCTACGCAATAAAATCGACAAAGACTTCAGTCACAAGACTATCGAGACGGTGCGGGGAATTGGTTATGTTTTTAAAGAACCTCAGCCACGCCAGCCGTAAAATCGGCTTTCGTCTGAGTGGCGGTTTTACTCTATTATTTTTAATAAGTTCGGCTGCGGTCGGGGTTATTCTTTTTTTCCTGCTTGCCGGCTCCCTGGCCCGGCGTGACCGCGAGATCGTGGAGGCCCGGCTTAAGCAATACGTCACCGCTTACGAGGCCGCGGGAGTGGAGGGCCTTAAGGGAGCTTTGAACGACCGAAAGAATGGAGTGGATGGGTCCAAACTGCTGGTGCGCCTGCAAGACGCTAGGGGCAAGTTGCTTTTTTATCATTTTCCTGAAAAGACTCCGGATTTCAATCCTGAGGCCGTTGAGCGGCAGCTAGCTAAACAAAATGTGGACGAGCGGTGGTTTAGGATCGTAGCGCCGGAGGACCGTGAAGACGCCCTTGAAGTGCTGGCCCAAGAATTTTCCGATGGCCGCCGCATTCAAGTCGGCAAAGACACCGACGACCGTGAGGAAACGCTCGACGGATTTAAGCTGTCGTTCTTTATCGTCATCGCTCCCTGTGCACTCATCGGAATGTTGGCCGGGTTACTTTTTTCGCGCCGAAGTTTGAGCCCGGTGCGCGGAATCATTAACACCATTCGCTCCATCGAAGCTGGCCATGCGGGAGCACGTGTGCCCTTACGCCAAAACGGCGACGAACTCGATGAGCTGGCTTCTCTTTTCAACAACATGCTCGAGAAAAATGAGCGGCTGATAGTCGGGCTTCATGAATCTCTCGACCTAGTCGCCCATGATCTGCGCACGCCGATGACTAGACTCAAAAATCTTGCCGAACGCGGCTTGCGCTCTCCGGGTCTGCATGAAAAGGAGGAGGCACTGATCGAGTGCATCGAAAGTTCTGATCAAATCATTACGTTGCTAAACGCAACCATGGATGTTTCAGAAGCGGATGCGGGCGGGATCAAACTGAAGTTGATGCCCATCGCGCTCGAGCAACTTCTGAGCGAGGTGATCGATGTCTATGCGATCGTGGCAGAAGAGCGCGGCATCGGTCTTTCCATGCGCGCCGAAGCGATTGTCTTTAACGGCGACTATCGCCTTAAACAAGCGCTCGCTAATTTGCTCGACAACGCGATCAAATATTCGCCGTCGGGGAAAAAAATATTTCTTGCGGCTTACCGTAGTGGTGCCAATGCAATGATTGAAGTACACGATCAAGGTCCAGGTATTTCCGAGCGTGAAGCTGGGCAAATTTGGGCGCGCCTCTATCGCGGCGACCACAGCCGATCGACTGAGGGTTTGGGTCTTGGTTTGAGTATAGTTAAATCCATTGTTAATGCGCACGGTGGAACGGTACTGGTTGAAGCCAGCGCCGACGCGGGCTCGGTTTTTCGCATTGTGCTTCCGGTGCGCGATGCTTCATTGCCCATTCGTAATGATTCACCTTTAGACTGCTAAAGCAAATTAGGTAATCCTAGGGCCGTAAAAAGTTTATTTTGCGGAGGTTTTGATGAGAACGGTTTTGTTTTTAAGCGCCGCACTCGGGGTTTGGATGTCTTTCGAGGCGCGGGGGGAGAAAAGCGACACATCTTCCATGCAAATCCAAAAGCCCTTTCATCTCCTGACTTTTAAGTGTGAGCCCGAAAACGCTGCCGAGGCAGAAACCACGCCGCAATCTCCGCCCCTCGGTATCGACGACCCGGGTACGCCAGGTTGTAACACTTGGGAAATCAATATCGTCACCGAGGCCGATATCATGCGCCGCGAGAGTAGCTGGGATGTTCCCCTTTTTGATATCAATTACGGCATCGGCGATAACTTGCAGTTGAAATACGAAATCCCTTACGTGAGCGCGCAGCCTGAGGACGGCCCGAGAGTTTCGGCCATGGGCGAATCCAAAGCCGGCATTAAATATATGTTTTTAGAAGACAAGGCGGCCAAACTGCAGTTGGCAGTGTACCCCCAAATCACCTTTGTAAGTGGGCGATCTGAGGCCGTGCAAAAGGGACTTGCGAGCAGTGGCTCAATCACCACACTTCCGATTCTTATGGCGCACAAACTGGGCGAAACGTCGCTCGGTGATATCAATATGACGGTGAATTTAGCTTATAACATCTCTACCAAGGCAGACACCACGGACTTTTTCTCGGGCGCCGTTGGAATGGGCGTTCCGGCGCGGCACGGTCTTGCGGTTATGGCTGAACTTGCTCTCGAGCATGCGCTAAGCGGTGACGCCGAGGGAGTGCGCTCGCAACTGCTCAAAAGCAAATTAGGCTTGATCGCGACTCTAAACAAAAAGTTCCTAATCCTTGGTTCCATGGGGCACAGTCTTTATTCCTCAGATCATCTCGATCACAGCTATGTGCTCGCGGGAATCCGGATCCTAGAGGGCGGGACTAGTAAATGAGCAACGAAAGGACCAGTCCAATGAACACGGCGCAGGAGCAAACAGATTTTATAAATAAACTTCCGTTGATAACCGCAGCGTTTTGGATCATGAAAATTACCGCCACCACCTTGGGTGAAACCGGCGGGGATTGGCTGTCCATGACCATGAACGTCGGCTATTTAGCCAGCACGGTGATCTTTTTTACGTTATTTGTCGTTGCACTCCTGCTGCAGCTCACGGTGAAGAAACATCATCCTTATCTTTATTGGACTGTGATCATTGCCACCAGTACCGCGGGCACGACCATGTCTGACTATATGGATCGAACCTTGCACTTAGGTTACACCAGAGGCGCCGCGATTCTTGTGGCGATTTTATTTTCCCTGCTCGCGTTGTGGCGCTATTCGGTTGGCAATGTCGCCGTCACCGACATTCGCACCCGCAAGGCTGAAATATTTTATTGGCTCACGATTTTGTTTTCGAACACTTTGGGCACGGCGCTTGGTGATTTTTTGGCGGATGATTCGGGCCTGGGATTTTTTGGCAGTTGGCTCTTGATCACAGCCATTCTATTGGTAATTTTAACGGCTTCCTTTTACAGCAATCTTTCCAAGGTTTTTCTGTTTTGGTTCGCCTTTATTCTCACGCGTCCGTTTGGGGCCACTTTTGGTGACGTTCTCACTAAAACTCACGAGAAAGGCGGTCTGGATTTCGGACGGGGCTATTCGTCCCTAATTTTGTTGGCGATTCTCATTGTCGCTATCATGATTTCGTATGGGTCTAAAACCCGCAAGTCACCGGTGCTAGATTTGGCGGCAGGGGGTCACAAAGCCTAGCCAAAGTTCGGGCACAACCGGAAAGCCTCATTCCCATGGCAGAGGCTTTGGCCTGCTATCTCAAGCACAACGATCCTGTGCAAAAGGCCCAGCGACCGTGAGGGAGCGCAAACGCCTAATTGACCAAGAGGACCACTTGGAGCAAGCCAGTTTGGTTGCCGACCATCTTGGGTTCAGTCAAATGCAGTGCGATTATTTTTTGGCCATGGCGCGCGGGCAATGAGAGTCTAAGGTAATAGGTCAGAAAGCAAATCGCGGTTTTAAAGGACAACGCTCACTCGATTTCCAAACGGCTCTCGCCCGTCGTGGAAGTCTCCGACACCGAGAAACCCATCTATTACTCGGATTGGACTTACGCCGCCGTCCAACAGCTGACCGCAATTGCAGATTACGACACCGAGTTTAAGATCGCCGAACGCTTGGCGCTATTTATTCGCCAAGTGCGAGAGGTCATCGCATTTCTTCTGAGGGCCGGGCTGTGTGTTGAGAGCAACAACAAGCTGAAGATTGGTCCCGCGCAGATTCACATTTCGCCGGACTCGCCGTGGATCAAGCAACATCACGGCAACTGGCGCACTCGGGCTCTAGAGAGTTACTATACGGAATCGCCGCTGAAGTTGCACTATAGTCCGCCCATGACTTTGTCACGGGCGGACTGCAAGCGAGTGAGGGCCATCTTATTGAGCAGCATCGAGCGCATCAATGCCTTGGTCGATCCTTCTCTCTCGGAAGATCTGATCTGTATAAGCCTAGATCTGTTCCGCATCGGAAAGATCTAAGCCGTCAACGTATGTGCGAATTATTAAAATTTCGAAGCGCCACACCGACACCGGTCTTGATATTGTGATTCTACGCATACCCCAAAGCTGACATCGCGTAGTTGAGTCGATCTTTAAGCAAGACTCTTCCGACATCATTATTCTGCCTTTTTCGCCCTTTCGAAAGCGGACTTTTTGACACTCAAAGGGCTGTGGCTGAAAATTCTACAAGACACTCAGTCTCTCATAAAGTCCTCAATTGGAGAGGAGATTTTCGGAGTCGTGTTGGACTTGTTTACACTCTAGTACAGCTCGGCGGAAGTCCTTGTACAAATTGCGCCGCCAATTTTGAGGCAGACCGAGGCGCACAACGGACCCCTCCCCGCAGGAGTCAAATGCTATTTCTTGCACATAAACTTCAAAACGACCGGACCTACAGTAAAGATCGGTCCAGCTATTGACGTTACGGTGAAATATCCATTTTTCGAAGGGCATTTAAATAACGCCTCAAAATTTCCGCAGCCATTTGCCCCATCATTAGTTGGGCCCTGGCCAACCCATGCCCCTGGAATCAGCGCCTCCGAAGAAAAAGTCACTGCTCCTGGAGCAGAACTAATCTTAAAATTACCACATTCGCCTGAAAGCTCGTAAACCGACAAAAAAGTCCAATCGCTTCCAAAAGCGGATGAGCTAAGCGCGATACTTCCTGCCAATGCCATTATCACAAAATTCATGCGAACTCCTTTAAAAATATCTAAACAGCCTAGCACTTTTGTTTAATCGTTACAAACTTATCGGTCTAAATTATATTTATTACATTGAGGAAGATCGAACAGTTGGCAATTTGGGACTCGGTCCAGAATCCAATGCCTGCACCGACTTTACCGTTTCGATCCCTGGCCTTTACAAAGGACCAAAGCGCGAGAAAACAAAGGCCTTTAACGACTGCCAAGTGGAGCATAAATTCAAGGGCGAGGCTGGCGCGCAACTTGATGAACCCATTGATCTGGAAAAGCTAGCAAAGGAAATCAAGGCGGATTTGGAGGCCACGAATAAGACGTCTGATCTCTGGGAAGTCTTTCGGCCCGACACGAAGCGAACCAAGGATCTATCGATTGCATCGCCTGTTGAGGACGATCTGCCAGGCCCTCCAAGGTAGCCTGACTCAAGAAATCAGCCCGCTCTTAAAAACTCGCGCGGTTTTACGGGCCGATCAAAGCAAGAATAATGAAAATAAAATAGATATGGCTGGTGACATTTCTGTAAGTCCGAGGCAAGCTACTCTCCTTTTTGCCAATTCACATTGTGGTCGAGGTCCCATGCAAAATCAGCAAGACTTTTCGGTTTCACACCCTGGGAGCAGCGGTCCCCTTGCCCGCCGCTACCGCGAGTGTTTTGACCACAGGATCTGCCATAAGACAAAGGGCTATTTTGCAGCCGGTTGGGTCGCAAAGCCTGCGGTCGGCGGGAAGTGCATTTCCGGCCAAATTTGCGGCCCGCATGTGGGCAATTTGGCGGAAGAAAATGGATTTTTAGAAAAATTAAAATCTCTTAAGGGTGTTGAGCCCGTCACAGGTGAGAACGGTGAGGCATCGTTTAGAATTATTCCCACAGAGTTTCCAAGTTTGGTTTCATCTCTGCTTGAGTGGGGTTGGAAAGTCGAAGCCCACGGGAAGAAGGTCCGAGGCTCTGGCGAATTTAACATTGGCGTCACTTCGGGTGTGGATTGGTTTGACATTCACGGCGACGTCAAATTTGACGGAGGATTAAGGTTAGGGATTCCAAAACTACTGGCGGCCATTGAGCGCCGGGACAATTTAGTGGCGCTCGGTGACGGCACCCTTGGAATGCTTCCATCGGCCTGGCTTGAAAGATACGCGCCACTAGTCAAGCTCGGCAAGCAAGTTGAAGAAGGGCTCAGGTTCACACGAAGTCAGGGAGCATTACTTGCGGCGTGGCTTGAAGAGGAGAATCTTTCCTCTGACCTCGACTTTTCAAAATTGATGAAGGCTCTCAGGTCCCGCACAAGCCTTAAGCCGCTTTCACCACTTCCAACGTTTCGGGGCGAACTTCGTCCCTATCAAAAAGAGGGCTTGGCCTGGCTTGGTTTTTTACGCGAGACCGGTCTTGGTGGAATCTTGGCGGATGACATGGGCCTTGGAAAAGCGGTCCAAGTCTTAGCCCACCTTCAGGCAGAATATGCTTCGCTGACAAAGGAGGCCCACAAGCCAACTCTAATTGTTGTGCCAAAAAGCCTATTGTTCAACTGGCGTGATGAAGGAGCGAGGTTCGCGCCAAATCTCAAGGTGATGATCTATGCTGGCTCCGACCGCCACTATCTTCTCAAGGAATTCAAATCCACAGATATCATTCTGGTGACCTATTCGACCATGAGACTGGATATTGAGGAATTTCGAAAGTATGATTTTCACTACGTCATTTCTGACGAAGCCCAGGCGATTAAGAATTCAACCTCGCAATCACACATGGCGTGTCGTCTATTGCGCGGCAATCACCGGCTGGCCATGACCGGAACGCCAGTTGAAAATTCCGTCGACGATCTGATTTCAATTCTTGATTTCGTAAGCCCAGGGCTTCTCGGCGAGAATGTCCGAAATCGACTGTCATCGGCGGCGACTCAAGGCCGAATCGACTCGAAGGTCCTTTCCCAGTTAGCAAAGGCGTTACGGCCATTCGTTCTAAAGCGCACCAAGGATCAGGTTTTAAAGGACCTCCCTGATAAGACGGAAAAAGTGCTTCACTGTGAACTGAGCACCCAAGAGATGCGCTCGTACGTTGAACTGCGCGAACATTATCGTGCACATCTGGCCGGAGAAGTTAAGCGCCGGGGACTTTCCAGATCCAAGATCATCATACTCGAGGCACTCTTACGATTAAGACAAGCCGCCTGTCATCCAGGCCTGATCGATAAGAAGCGGATGGGTGCCCCGAGTGCCAAGGTCGAAGCGCTCATTGCTCAGATACGATCGGTGACTTCTGAGGGGCACAAAGCGTTGGTGTTTTCCCAATTTACAACTTTTCTCGATATCGTTGGTCTGGCGCTAAAAAAGGAAAAAATCCATTTCGAGCGTCTTGACGGAAAAACACCACATCTGAAGCGCCGGGATATGGTCCATCGCTTCCAAACGGGATCGGGGTCGCAGGTATTTCTGATCAGTCTCAAGGCTGGCGGCGTGGGACTCAACCTAACCGCCGCTGATTACGTATTTATTTTGGACCCCTGGTGGAACCCTGCCGTCGAATCGCAGGCGATCGATCGCGCCCACCGGATCGGGCAAAAGAATAAGGTGATCGCCTATAAGCTGATCGCAAAGAATACCGTGGAAGAAAAGATCATCGAGCTGCAAAAGCAAAAGCGCGAAGTCGCCCACGCGATAATCTCGGCGGACGCGAGCCTTTTGAAAAAACTGACGGCGAAGGACGTTGAGATGCTGTTGTCATAAGCGGCTGGCAGGGCCGCCTGGTCTCTTGACGACGCAAAAGCGGTCCAAAGGTCCAGAACCGGGGCTAGAGAACTTTGGGACATCAGTGGCACATTTACTCGAAGTTACGGGATTGATTTGGAGAATTTGGCTGGTACTTTCTTTGCTAGTCCAGTTCACCTTAAAGAAGCAGACAGCTCTCCGCTCCCAATCAGGGCTGATTTTATTGCTGTAAAAGAAAACCCAGAAGTCAATTTTCCAGCGCAGTGGCGCAGTCTGCTCGAGGCTCCGCAGCCTCACTACTAAACCTCGGTAGGACTTTCTTCGCGGCTTCACTCGCGGCATCAAAAATAGGGTCCACCACGGCATTGAAACTCTTGTTCGCCACCGGTGCCAAAAGCGTGATCAAAATCAAAGTAGGATAAGTCACAAGCGCGTGGGCAATCGCAAAACCGATTTTATTTACCGGATTG
>JANXMF010000206.1 GCA_025354795.1 Pseudobdellovibrionaceae bacterium | reverse complement strand
TCAATTCGTGACGCCCCCTAGAAAATAAATTTCATTTAGAATATATTCGAGTGTACCTGAGTTAGAAATAATCGAATAGTTCCGCGCCCTTTTGCTTCAAATTGGGCTGGCAATTGCTTCGCTTTGCAACAGGTCAACTCAATGCATCGATGGTAGGGATAATGATATTTTTAATGCGGATCAAGCAATTGAAGCTGTGCTGAAGCGGGCAAAGCGAGTATGGCAGTATCCATTAAATCCTAACACGGGCCTCATGAATGGTATAATAACCATAAATATATATTATTGTACCTTTACAGGAAAGTGGTCTAAATGCATGAGGTGTGAATGATCCTAAATATACTTTAGACGGGAGGCCGCTTGTGGCTACAGCGACATTTTCTAAACTTTTACTCTGTGCTTGCCTTTTTTCAACTATCTTTTCGTTGAATCGTGCACAAGCATCTACAGTTTTATCTACATTTGATAAAACAGTTAATTGTAAAGTGGATTCAATAAGTGGAGTAATGGGTAGCTTTCTTCCACCCGCGGTTGGTGACACCGTAACGATCGAAGCCGGCGAAGTAAGCCTCATAAAGTTGCAATTTTCTGGCGGCAAAATGATCCCCGTGAATAAGCCTCTTCAAAAGCATTCTATGCCTAATTCTTCGGATTACATGGTTTACTTCCAGTCCGTACAAGACGAAAGCAATATAGGAAGTAGCACTTTGACTGTTATGGTTGGGAAATTTGGTAATGGAGGTGGAGTTGATTCATATTCGGCCACCATTCAATACATCTACCAGTCCAAGGATTCGGGGCTTATCACGACGCTGGATGAGGCCAAACTGAGTTGTGTGGCTAAGCCTTTGTGAAGATCACGGTGTAAGATGTAAGGTGGCCGCTCATTGTTTAGAGGCTGGTGAATGGGCGAGCTTTGGCCAAGTCGTCGGGCTGTGAATGTTGCGGTCTATTTTGTATTCGCGAAGACGCTTGGACACATATGAGGCTTGTTTGCGCCCCCAGTGGCGTCAGCTGTTCCAGTTCCTTTTCTTCAATCTTATGACACTGGCCATGGCGGACGAGGATAATTGTTTTCTTGGCCATGGCTCAGGTTCCGTGACCATTGAGCCGCGATCCGCAAGTCGCCGCTAGCCGGGTCTGAAGTTCGCCTAAAGTTGCCACTAACATCTGTACGGTCGCATCCAAATTCCCGCTTGGTAGTCTCGCGGGAGCTCAATATGGAGGGCTCGCGTCACATCCTTAAAACTTCAACACCTTTTATCCATAGCCTTAATCTTCTCACCTCTGGCGTGGGCCTTCCGGGCCGCCTTGGCGGTGTCAGTCAAATTTAATTTACCAAATCCCGGAAGCGTTCGCGCGCTGGGGCTTTGCGCCTGTTTCACGGCTTGAACCATCGCTTGCGGCATGCCCGCGTAACCGTGGCGATCGAGCAGGTTCTTGCTGCGGAAAAAGTTGGCCCATTTAAATTCCGCAAAGTTCTTTTCAGAAGCTTCAAAAGCGCCGGCCTTGCGCACGAACCAGGCGAGGCTGCGGTAGGGATCATCTGCCAAGCCACGAATGTCACGCGGCAGATAGAGCGCTTTGCGCGGGCCTTCGCCAAACTGGCAAAACGGATAGGCATTGCGGCTGGCAAACATCCACCGCCAAAATTTCTGGTAGCTGATTTTTGATCGCGAAAAGTCTTTGATGATTTTGATGTGAACTTTCTTAATGTTCAGCTGATAGCAGACGCAAACAAAATGGTGATGGTCGACAATATAGAGATGTTTTTCATGTGAAATCACCACCGGCACGGGGGTTTCCCCGACGTAGGCACGCAGTTGCTTCTTGCTGTACCCACGCAGAGCTTTGATTTTCTCGTCCACTTCGAGCATGCCCACGGCAAACTGGGTTGGACGAAGGTCTAAAACCTTTTGCCGGCGTTTGAACCTTTTCGCCATCCAAGAATTAGATTCGTGACTCGAGGTTGTATTTCTTGAACGCCTTGGCAAAGCGCGGGGGCATCATGTTGGCAATGAGCTCCGCGGTCGTGGCCATGAGGCTTTCGGCTTTAATCTCGGGCTTTAATTTGGTGAAAGCCTGAGCCATCATCACCGCCTCTTCGTCAGTGAACACGCCTTCGGCAATCGCGAACATTCGGCCTTCTTCTTCATCGATATGGTGTTCGAGTGCATTTTTTAACCCCGTAGCGGCTTTTAGCCAACCCGCATCCACTTTTCCAGCGACTTGCAAAGTGCGGAGAAGAGTTTCAGCTTCCAAGTGCTCCTGATAAGCATGACCGATGACATCTTTGGCGTGGGGTACTTCACGCAAAGAATTGTAGAACACCGTCTCTTCCGCGCGCGAATGCGGAATGAGAGCGTCGCGAATTTTATCGATGAGCTGGACCCGAGTTCTTGCGTCGGTATCCTCGTCAAGTTCAACCAGCCGTTGCAATAGGGCTTTGACCTCAACATGATCCTTTCTGAGAGCTTCATAGATTTTCATTGTATCCTCCGGTGGATGGTTCAATCAATTGGTTTGCAAAATCGAAACCGTCCACTGCTGCAAAACAAAAGGGTTTGAGGGAAAACGGCGTGGAATTTTTACCCAAGATGGGAAATATCAGTCCGCGCGCAGAACAAACGCGTGCGAACAGATGTCGCTCAGGATCCACGCCTTGTCTAGCGGCGAATCGGCCTGCGGCGAGAAGGGAAGAAGTAAATCTGTGGTGCAGAGTCGATTGGCGGCGCAATGGATGCGGCGCTTTAACGTCTTTGGCAAAATGATACCGACTTTGCTCCGCGCTCCATACTTCGCGCGAAACGCCTCGGGGGTGTACACTTCGCCAAACGAGCCGTTGCGCCAGTAGGCTTCCACTTGCGCTCCCAGTCTGCCGCCGCGCAAGACTTTTTCGACTGAAAATATGAGCGAAGGATGGCCCTCAGGCTTGCCACTGCAGGTGCCGGTGCACACTGGAACTCCGATACTCTGCAAGCGCCCGATGAACACCGTGTCCGCTTTGTCCATCATAGCCGGGGTCAACGGCTTTTCCACGATGCATGCCTGAACCGTCACACTAAATATCCAACTCGATAAGAAAGCCAATTTCATGGAAGAATTAAAAGACAGGACTTCGAGGACGTCAATGGCGGGGCGCGGTTGACATCGGCAAACCACGAGCTTATTCGCCTTACCATGAACTCTAATTACGAAGTCAAAATCCTTGAACACCATCTGGACACTTTTGGCCACGTGAACAACGCGACTTACTTCCAGCTGTTTGAGCAAGCGCGCTGGGAAGTCATCACAGCCCGTGGTTTTGGCCTTAAAGAAGTGCGGACCACCCAGCAAGGACCGATTGTGCTAGATGCCCAGATCCGCTTTTTGCATGAACTCCGATTGCGTGAACAAATCACCATTGTGACCGAATGCGCGCCATTTACTGGTAAGACCGCTAAGATCGTGCAAAAAATGCTTCGAAGTGATGGCGAAGTGGCCTGCGACGTGAGCTACACGATCGCCTTTTTCGACCTCCGCGCGCGCAAAATTATTCCGCCGAGCGCCGCCTGGCTACTCGCCACGGGCCTCGCGTAAGGACCGCCTTCGGCGGCAAAACGAACTGTCAATCGCGCCGTTATCAATGATGTGACGCCACCACTTTGGAATCCATGAGTGCCGCTCGTATTTGCATGCGGTGGTGTGGATTGGCAGCCGGCGAGCCCAAGCCCAAGGAGCAACAAGGTTTTTTTCATGTGCCAATTTAAATGCCACGCATGGCAGATATTCAAATTGATTTCAGTGAATCACACCAAAAAATACAGCCAGCAGAGTTGCAGATGCCACCGCAACCCACAATAAAAAGCCCTGTGCGAATGGTCGAAATCCCACATAGCGCAAAGTTTCTAACGTCAAGTTCGCGCCAATCAAAAATAACGCCAGCACCAGCGTGCGCTTGGCGGCCATTTCAATCAAGTGGCCCGCGGGCTGTGCTTCTGGAATCCAGGTCACGAGCGCAGCGGCCAGTACAAATCCCAATATAAACCAGGGTAGTTTAGCTTTAGTGGCGGGGGACCTGTCACCCCGCGCGAACAGCAGACTTGTCGCCAGAGCCACGGGCACGATCCAAAGGGCGCGCGCCAGCTTCACGGTGGTCCCGATATGCAGCGCCTCCTGCCCGTACTGTAACGTGGCTCCCACCACAGAGCTGGTGTCGTGAATGGCCAAGGCGCTCCACAGGCCGAACTGAGTTTGCGTGAGACCGAACCAATGACCGATCGGTGGGAAAATCAGCAATGCCACTGCATTCAGTAAAAACACCGTGGCCAGCGCTACCGAAATAGATTGCGGCTTAGCGCGAATGGTGGGAGCTACGGCCGCGATCGCACTGCCACCGCAAATCGCGGTGCCGACCGAAATCAAAATGCCGGACTCCCGTTCGAGCTTCAGCACTCGGGCCAAAAGCAAACCAATGCTTACCGTCATCAGAAGTCCAATGATGGTGTAGCCAAGGCCTTGCAGCCCCACTCGTGCCACTGTTTCCAAATTCATACCGGCGCCAAGGCCCATCACTGACCAAGTCAGAAGTTTTTGAAAGTACCTGCGCGTGGTTTCGATGTAAGGATTGCCAAGCGCCAAGGCAATTATCGCCCCAGCAAGTAGGGCGCCCGCCGATGGCATCCAGGGAGTGAGGCAAAGCACACCCACCATGGGAATCAGCACGAGACTAAAGGTTCTCGAATTCATTATGGAATTATGGATTTACGATTTCAACCCGTCAATCGACGGTTACTTGTCCCAGCGAACTTTTTTCCACTCGCGCAGCTGTCCACCGACTTTGTCAAAAAGCTGATGGCGTAAACCACTGAGCGTCGCATCTGCCGCTTTGACCGCAAAATTCTCGGCACTCGAGGTAATTTTAATCACGCCCTCAAAGATGCCGTTAGTCAAAGTGAACGTGGCCGATAAGAACGACTGACTGGGCGATTTGAGATGCAACTCATTCAATAAAATATCGATCATAGAACGCACATCATGAGAGGGTTCGAAACCTCTGAACTTAATTTTGACGTCTTCAGCCAGCATTTGAACCTCCATACTTTTGATCCTAAAGCTTAGCAGATCAGATGCAATTGCGATGCAAAAAGTAATAGATCACAACCATTTATTGACGTTTTATTACGAAATTTGAATTTTTTATCTGGTCAAGGCGCGGATTGATGCCAGATGACACGTTGCTACTCCTATCGTAAAACTCGCCAGTGACGTCCTCTGAACTTCTCGAGCACTTAAAAAGCAATCCATTTGTCCTGGCACCGATGGCTGGTATCACGGACCGGCCTTTCCGTTCGTTTATGCGGGAGATGGGCTGTGGCGTGGTGATCAGCGAATTGGTCAGTGCCACGGGTCTTAAGTATGCGAGCGCGAAAACTCGTAAATTGATGGAATTTGATCCTACGCAACATCCGGTGGGGATCCAGTTGTTCGGTGAAACTTTGGATCATCTGCGTGATGCTGCGCAAATGGTGGAACAAGCAGGCGCCGACTTTGTCGATTTGAATTTCGGCTGCCCGGTGCCGAAGGTCGTGAATAAGGGTGCGGGCTCAGCGTGTTTAAAAGATCTCAATAAATTGCGTGACGTTATTCGTGCCGCAAAAAGTCTCTTGAGTATTCCACTCACGGTAAAAATCCGCACCGGTTGGGATCAAAACACCCGCAACTCGGATCAGGTCGCGCAAGTGGCCTATGATGAAGGCGTGACTTGGGTCGCAATTCACGGCCGCACTCGCGCCGCGGCTTATACCGGACTTGCGGACTGGGACTATATTCGTGAAGTGAAGCGCACCAGTCCGGTCCCGATTTTGGGCAATGGTGACATTGGCTCGAGCTTTCAGGCGCATTCGCGCTTGCTTGAAAGTGACTGTGACGGTGTGATGATCGGCCGTGGCTGCCTTAAGAATCCGCGGATTTTTTTGGAGGCGAATAATTTGGCGGTGGGAGAGGTCGAATGGTCGTCCATCTTGCGCCGCTTGCGGGAACATTTGGAGGCTTTTTACGAAGAGCGCATGATCTTGTTGCAAATGCGCAAGTTCGCGGCGTGGTACTCGGCGGGATTGCCGGGGGCGGCGCAGTTTCGTAAGGACTTATTTTTTCTGCAGGGGCGGCAAGAGGTGTTGGACCGTATAGACAGATTTTATTTAGGTAATCAAGGGCTCGCCGCGCTCGACACCAGTCATGAGCCGTTTTTGATGGGAGGACACGGTTAATCGTTCGAATCTTCCTCACGACCAGGCGCCGGTGTCACTTCATTGCCGCTATCTTCCTGGACCATTTCCTCGATGGCGGCTTCATCTTCGTTAGCCCCCGCAGCGAATCCGGCAGTCGGAGGAGTGGCATCGAAGTTATAACCAGGAGTTCCTTGAAAAGAGGCGAGACTCAGACCCGACCACGGAAAATTGGCCAGCTGTTGCACGGCCAATTGGTAGGCCTCGGCTGAAATTTTTCCGTACGAGGCCATGCGCCGCAGGATAATTCCGATGGATTTGCGCGCAAAGGGAGTCAACTGGCCGTTTCTCACACTCTTCGAATAGACCTTGGGATTGGGCAATAAAAATGCCAGATAAGCGCCTTCGAGTGGATTAAGCTCGATGGGGGTCTTGTGAAAGTAGTGATCGGCCGCGGGCTTGACGCCGTAAAGGTCCTTGCCAAATTCAACCACGTTCAAATATTTTTCGAGAATAAAATCTTTGGTAAAGTGGCGTTCAATCGCATGGGCGAGATACGCCTCTTTGAGTTTGCGCCAAAAACTTTTTTCTTGGTCTAAGAAAACGTTCTTGGCCAATTGTTGGGTGAGAGTTGAGCCGCCGCGCCGGATGTGGCCGGAGCGGAGATTTTGGTTGAGGCTTTCTTCCATTTCATGCCAGTCAAAACCTTGGTGGGAATAAAACGCACCGTCTTCGGAAGCGATCACCGCATGCAATACGAAGGGCGAAATTTCCCGAAGTTTTACGTAATTTTCTGAGCCTGGACAAAGTTTGACGGCAAACATGGACGTGGTCATGCATTTGTCGAGCTGTTGCACATCGGGCAGGGTCATCACTAGGGCGATAATCGCAACACCGATGATGGCCGCCACGCTGCCGATGAACAGTACGAAATTGGTCAAAACTGAAAAAAACTTCACTTCAGATACCCATGTTGTTTAATCCATTCGACACTTTCGAACAGGGCCGCTTGCGCTGGACGTGGATTAAAGTCGAGCTCGCGGCGTGCCTTGCCATGATCAAACCAGTGATAAAGTACGGCCGTCCATGCTTTTTCGCTGTTGAGCGGAGATTTTTTGCCCAGGCGCTCCAACCCATCACCCACTTTGCCAATGGCATGAACTACACAGTTAGGCAGATAAATGGGCGGAGGTTTGGTGCCAGTGAGTGCGGCAATGCGCTGGAACAATTCTTTGATCGTCAGATTTTCGCCGCTCAGAATGTAGCGTTCACCATTGCGTCCGACCTCGGCCGCCTTCAGGGTGGCCGCCACGACATCGTGGACCGAGACCACACTCACGCCGCCCGAGGTGTAAAAGGGTTGATGGCCACGCGCGACTTGAAGCTGGGTGCCGCGACTGCCTTTCTTTGCGTCGCCGGCGCCATAAATCGTGGAAGGATTGAGAATCACCGCCTCAAGCCGGCCACTGCGACAGGCCACTACCACCGATTTTTCGGCTGCTCTTTTGGTTTCGAAATAACCAAGGTCTAGGTGGCCTAAATTAAACGGCGAATCCTCATCCAGCGGCGTACCGTTAAAACTGGCGCCCACCGCGACCACGGAACTCATGTAAACTAGTTTAGTGCGGGCCGATTTTTGCTGAATGGCTGAAACCACGTTTTGCGTGCCGCCAACATTGACCGCATTCATCATCGGCCGCATGGCCCGCGAGTAAGCGATGGCGCCCGCTAGATGAAAGACCGTATCGACCGGCCGGCAGGCACTGACGAGGCTAGAAAGATCGGTCACGTCGCCGAGTTGGGAGCGAAAGCGCAGACCGGCGAGATCCTCCAACGAGGAACTAGCCCGATGCAGGACGCGCACTTCATTTCCTTGCGCGATCAGCTCGCGCACCAATTTTGCGCCCACAAACCCGGTGGCGCCGGTGACTAAGACGGACATAACTCACGTTATTACACCGAAAGTCCGTGAAATCAAAATCTAGAATGGTTCATTGCTGAACAATGCTATCGTTATAATTGAACACCATGGGAGAGCGGGATATGGCCAGCAACAGCTTATTGAAAAATGTCTACCTTTTTAAAACTCTGAGCGCAGATGAGCTTGACGCCGTATCGGCGATTAGCCAAGCACAAGCCTTTGCGAGCGGTGACACCATCTTTCTGAAAGGCGAACCCGCTACCGCGCTTTATTTGATTCAGCATGGGGCCGTGGCCATTCAGCAAAGCACGCGCTCGGGTGACAGCATTCAAGTTGCGACCTTAAGTGCCGGAAGCCACTTTGGCGAAATGGCGTTTGTCGATTCTGAAAATCGCACGGCCACCGCGGTGGCTACGGACCGGGGTGAGATGTTGGTTATTTCCTACGCAAAACTGCAGGGCTTGCTGAATAAGAGTCCGGCGATTGCGGTAAAGTTTTACCGCGACTTGGCGCATTTTTTGGCGGGCCGCCTGCGCGTGACCACCAGCGATTTGAGCTATATCAAAGAAAAGAATCTCACTCACTTTTAAGGCGAAAGCGACACTTATGCAAATTACCACAGTTTTAGGTCTATTCATCGGCATCGGAGGGATTCTGCTCGGCAATGTCATGGAGGGCGGGCACTTCAGTTCGCTGTTTCAATTGACCGCGGCCATCATTGTGTTTGGTGGCACTTTGGGCGCGACCATGATTTCCAATCGAGTCGAAGACTTAAGCTTGGCCTTGCAAAATTTGCGCTCGGTATTCAGTGGGACTGAGGGCGCAGAACGCTCACGCATTGCCGCCGAATTGATCAAAACGGCGCAATTGGTGCGCCGTGAATCGATCTTGGCAATCGAACCTTTGTTGACGCGTATGCCGGATCCGTTTATGCGCTCGGTTTACCGTTTTGTGATTGATGGCGTTGACCCCGTCGTGTTGCGCGGCATTTTTGAAGAGGAAATTTTAGTGAATGAGCGACGCAAAATGGCGGCGGCCAAAGTGTGGTCGGATGCCGGCGGCTTCGCGCCCACGGTGGGAATCATCGGAGCGGTTTTGGGCTTGATTAGTGTGATGGCGAATATCACCGACACCTCGATGCTGGGGCAAGGCATCGCGGTGGCGTTTGTCGCTACGATTTACGGCGTCGGTTCGGCCAACCTGATTTTTATCCCGATCTCTAATAAACTAAAAACATTGATCCGGTATCGAAGTGAAACTGAAATCATGATTCTTGAAGGTGCGATTGGCGTTGGCTCCGGTCTAAATCCTTATCTAGTGGAGCAAAAAGTTCGCGCCTTTGGTGCTGTCACCGCGGAAGTGCGAGGCGTATGAGAGCCCGTCATTCCGAAGAGCATGGCAACGACAACGAACGCTGGTTGGTATCTTACGCCGACTTTATCACTTTGATGTTCGCGTTTTTTGCGGTGCTCTATGCGACCTCGCAAAAAGACACCGAAAAAGCCAAGGAATTTCAAGAATCAATCAAAAAATATTTAATTAAGGCGGGCGTGGCTGGCACCGGGGCGGCGGGTAACCCGGCGCAACTCAACGATGCCGTTAAATACAATTCGCCGATCGAGTCGCCAATACCAACCTATAACGACGCCAAGCCCGACACCGCTCGTGTCTTAGATCAAGTCGAAGTGTTTATTGAAAGCCATCTGAGCAAAGAGGAGCGCAAGAAATATATTTTGGATCTCGCGGCCGACGAATGGGGGGTGCGGATCGTGGTGCCATCGGGTCAAGTGTTTGCTCGAGAGAGTGACAAATTTAATCCTGAGGCGCTGGCGTTTGTGAATAAGCTGAGTGATTTGATCCGCCAGACCAGGCGCAAGATTTTAATTGAAGGTCACGTGGCGGAGAACGAAACTGGGCCGTTCAAATCGACATGGGATTTTGCCTCGGTGCGCTCGCTCAATTTGCTGCGTTACATGCAAAAAACCCAGAAGCTGGCGTCGACGCAATTGGCTTCCGCTTCGTTGGCGGACTCAAAGCCCTTGTTCAAGGGGGAGCGGGCAGCGGACAATTCGCGCATGGAAATCATTTTGCTGAATTCTGACTATGAGTTTTGAGCGGGTCGAGTGCGTTCAGCAGGATCTTGGATCGCTCGATCAGGCCGGTGAGCAGCGTCCATGCGGGCTGAGGCTCTAACTTCATAAGCGCCGCGGCCTTGGCAAACATATCATGATGTAAACGGGCTTCATGCAGGGATTGGGTCGAGCTCAATTGCAACATCTGTTCGAATTCTCGCAAGCGAGCATAAATGCGAGCGAGTTCAGAGTGTGCGTCTCGCCATTTCGGCGCATGGTCGGCAAGCGCGCCCATCATCGCGGCTGTGCCGGTCGCGGGGGTCGCTAACCGTTCGTTGAGGATGGCGGTTTGACAGACGAATTCGATGTCGAGTAAGCCGCCCGGTGTGTATTTTATATCTATCGTCGCTGCCGTTGCCGGGCGCAAAAGCCTATGCCGAATATCCCTGAGCTCGACAAGGTCCTCTGCCGTTAGACCATTTTTCAATAAGGTCTCTTTGTTTAAAAGCAGTGACGGCTGAAGCGGCCGCGCCCGCAAGTAGGCTTGCCGCTGCCAGGCTTGCGCCGAGTTTCGCCAAAAATCTTGCAGCTGATCGCGCGCCACAAGTAGCGGTCCCGATTGGCCCGAGGGCCGCAAGCGCAGATCGACATCGTAAAGACTTCCGCTTTTAGAGGGATCGGTGAGGCGTGAAATAAAGCGCCGGGCTACCTTAAAGTCGCTTTCGTTTGGCGGGCCGGGCGTGACAAATATAAAATCAAGATCGGAACGCAAGCCAAGCTCTTGGCCGCCCCATTTCCCGAGCGTCAGGATGGCGATGTCAGCACTGGGAAAATCGCCTTTAAGTTGCAGCAGGAGCTGAGTCCCGATGGAATCGGCTGTGTCCGAGATGCGCATAAACATTGATCCGAGCTCACGGTCGTTGAGGAATTGATTGGCGGCCCACAGCTCAGTCAACAATTTGCGCTCGTACATCTGTTGCAGCAATGGCTCGAGGCCGCTAGCCCAAGTTTCATCGACCTGTAAAATGAAATGATCGAGAAGTTCCGGGCGTGAGGCCACAATGCTGCCGAGATAGGGCGACAGGCAAAACAGCCGGGCGAGATCTTGAATCAGGCGCGGGGTGTGCAACAGCATGGCGAAAAACGTGGCTTTGGCGCGGGTGGCGCGCACAAAGTCTACCAGCAGGCTGAGACCCAGATCGCGGTCAGGGGCGGTGTGGCTGGCGAGTGCGTTCACAAAACTGAATAAAAACTGTTGGCGAAGGCGCTCGTCGCGATCATTTTTATGCGAAAGTGCGGTCGCAGCGATGAGCTGGTCCCAGGATTTCTCCAGCGCGGCGGTGGAAAAACCGAGGTCTGTCAGCCACGCCTTTTGCGCCACGAGGTCTTGCGGAAGATGGTTGGCGTTGACATCGACTTTGCCGAGGAGTGACGAAACGATCTGATCCACGCGCCGCATGCGTTGCTGCACTTCGCTGCTCGCGGGGAGCCCGGGAATGGGCAGAGGCTCAAGCGGTAAAGCATGAGTTTGGCGATCGTCCACCGACTGCACCATGTTTTCAGCGCTACGGTAATACCAATAGGTGGTGAGCAAAAAATCAGCTTCGTGTGCGGGCAGGAGTTGATTTTCCTTTAGGAGTTGGAGAGCTACGCTGGTTGAGCGCGTTTGCAATGTCGGAAGCTTTCCGCCGTTGAGCACAAGCAGTGAATGCACGAACAATTCAATGTCGCGGATACCGCCGACCTCGAGTTTAAGATGGAGTTCGTCCGCACGACGCTCAAAACCTTTTTGATGAACTTGCGAACGCAGCGCTTTGAGGTCATCGAGCAGGGTGAAATCCAGAAATTTACGAAACGAAAAGCGTCGGGCCAACTCAAGAATCTGCTGTTGCAGCCCTGGCGCACCGGTGATCGCGCGCAAGCGCACGAGCGCCAAACGTTCCCAAGTTTCGCCCTGACTCCAATAGTAATCTTGAAATTGCGCAGGCGTGGTGATGAGTGGACCCATCTTGCCGCCTGGCCGCAAATCGAAATCCAGCCGGAAGCAAAAGCCATCTTCGCCCGCATGATGTAAGCGTTGCTGCAAGCGTCGCAGCCCTTTTTCGACCGCCCCAATCTCTGGGCGCTCTGCCACAATCATCAGGTCAATGTCGCTACTGAGATTGAGTTCCTCGGCACCATGTTTACCCAGCGTAAATAACGCCGCGTCGACGGTTGCGAGACCGCTTTCGCCCCATGCTTCACGCAGCAAAGTGTCGGCTGTGGCCGTCCAATAGGCGCAAACCTCAGCGGTGGTGGCCCGCTGAAAATAGGTCGCGAGCGTGCACTCCATCCACGCCCGGTGGCGGCGGGCATGAAAGGACGTGCCGTCGGCGAGAAGGTTTTCATAGCGTGCGTACGCTGGGCTGAGCGCACGGGCCTGTTGCAGTTGCGTTGCGGAATAATTTTCTAGTCTAGGTAAGGTGACCACTTTGGCTTTTCCCAATTGAAGCGGTCTTCGGTGATGCGGCGTTCGTTGGTGCCGTCGGGGTTGATCAAATAAAGTTGTTGGTTGCCGGTGCGATCGCTGCTGAAGAGGATGAAGCGGCCGTCGGGTGACCAACTGGGGCTCTCGTTGTTGGCGGCACGGCCGCTCGGCTTTTTGGCGTCGGTCATGCGCTTCAGGTTTCCGCCATCGACACCCATGCTGAAAATATCAAAGTGATCATGGTCTTGCGCCGCAAAGGCGATGATTTTGCCGTCGGGAGACCACGCTGGCGAGGAATTGTATTTGCCCGCCAGGGTGATCCGCTTAGTACCGGTGCCGTCGATATTCATAGTAAAAACCATGGGTCGACCAAGGCGGTCCGAGGAGAATGCTATTTTTTTGCCGTCGGGCGAGATGGCGGGCTCCACATTCATGGCATGGTTAGGGCCATGGGTGAGCGCCTCCATATTGACGCCATCCGCGGACATTTTGTAGATATCGGGATTCCCATCTTTAGAAGCTGTCATCAAAATGTATTCGTCGCCGGGCATAAATGCAGCGCCCGAGTTAATACCCTTGCGGTAGGAAACCAAAAAATGCTTGCCCGTAAGAATTTCATATATAAATAAGTCCGAGTTACGGACTTTATCCACCTTGTGATAGGCGAATTCGGTGTAGGCGATTTTGTCGCCTTTTTGCGACCAAGCAGGCGACAGCGCGATGGATTTTCCTGAACTGACCTTAAACGGGTTGGCGCCATCCCAATCGAGGATGAAGATCTCTTTGGCGCCCGCTCCGGCTCCGGGTTTGAGCTCTTGGCGCGAGGCCACGATCTTGGTTAAGAACATGCCGCGCTTCGTGGTCAGCGCTTTAACCAGGTCGTTCGAAAAAGTGTGGGCGATTTGGCGCATTGTTGCCGTGGTGCCGCGGTAGATCTTGCCCATGACCAGGCGGGTGGTAGGTACGTGATAAACGTAAACCTCAAGTGAAAGATCGCCCTCGACCACATTGTAAGCGGCGCGCACTAGAAATTCAGTGCCGATGGTTTTCCATTTGTTGAAATCAAAACCATTAACCGCCGCGGGCGCGGGCTTAAGTCCCACCTTCCCGGTGTCTTCCAAAAATGCGTCGGGTTTTATAAAAGTGAAAAAACTGCAGACGCTGAGGTCATTGAAAATCACCTTATATAGGTTCTGGCCGGCCTGCACATGCCCCCCTTGACTGGGTTGCGAGCCCAGGTATTGAAAGGGTGGAAGAGCGATCAAACTTTTCTTCACTTGCGCTTGGCCGATATCGATAAAAATCTTGGCATCTTCCGCGCCCGCGCGGAGTGAAAAACCCAAGAGAAATACATAGAGCCACGTCATAAACACCTCGCTTCCGCTATTATTACGGAAAATTTAACACAATGCCACTAGTGGACAGCACGCCGCGCAGGCGTTGCGGCGGTGGTGGCAAGGGGGAGCTGCCATCGATCGCCTCAATCACTTTGGCATCAAAGATATCGTTGCCAGAAGAGGCGCGGAACTGCTTTTTAGTCACAAAGCCACGCTCATCCAGCAAAATCAGGACCTGGGCTTTTAGCTCCGAGTCGGTTAGCCACTGCGGAATGGTCCATTGACTGTGAATGCGCGTCTCGAGTTCGTGAAAGTAGCGGTCGTATTCGATTTTTTCCAGTCCGGTCAGGGCATTGCCCGCGGCCACTTGATTACCGGCCACCACATTGGTTGCAGGTTTTGGCTTTTGCGCTTTTTCATGTTCGATCTCGTGCTTTACTTTGTCGATCGCCTCCATTGCCTTTAGTTTATTGAGCGCATCCTTTTGGGCATTGGTTTTTTTGGCCTTGGGATTTGGCAACGCGATCGCTTTTGAGGGCGCAAGCGGTTCAGGCTTAGCCACCGGTTTGGTGATGACTGGCTCTGGCTTTGCCTCGGGCTCCTCGACAGGCAGCACTGGCATTTTCTCGGGCAGGCCCACGACGTCGACACGAATGGCGTTGCGGATGTCGATGCGCTCAGGTGGTGCATACACGGCACGTACGAAGATCATCAAAAAAATCAAGCCATGACCCACGAGCGAGATCATCACGTCGTGGGAAAATCGCTCGCTCATGGCGCTCTGGCTTTGGGCAGGGTGATCAGCCCGATGGAATAAATTCCGGCGCCGCGAATTTCGCCCATAGCTTCCGCCACCGTGCCATAGTCGACGGCGCGGTCCGCTTGAATGTAAACTTGTTTGTTTTTGCGGGTAGCAAAGATTGCCTGCAGTTTGGTTTTCAAGGTGGCGAGCTCCAAACGTGCCTCGCCAGCTTGCAGGCTTTTGTCTTTTTTGATGCTGATAATAAACGGGTCATCGGTGGTGGGAACGCCGCTATTGGAAGTCTCGGGCAACTGCACATCGAGCCCTTGCTGCATCATCGGTGCGGTGACCATAAATATAATCAGTAGAACCAACATCACATCCACCAGCGGGGTGACGTTGATTTCACTCAAGACCGTGCGTGATCCGGATTTTCCTGTCTGGCCGCCAGACATGTTATTGGCCCCGAAAGAAATTTCGCTTGGCCAGATTCAAAAAGTCAGAGGCGAAGTTGTTCAGCGCGAGCTCTTGTTTTTTAATGCGCGTGACGAATAAATTGTAACCGATGCTGGCGGGAATAGCCGCGGCCAAGCCAATTCCAGTGGCGATTAGGGCCTCGGCGATCCCTGGCGCGACCACGGCCAAACTCGCCATGCCGGTACTGCCGATGTGTTGAAAGGAGCTCATGATTCCCCAAACTGTTCCGAACAACCCCACGAAGGGTCCCACGCTGCCCACCGTGGCCAAAAAAATCAGGCGGGCTTCGAGGCGACTGATTTCGATATCGATAGCTTTGCGCAAGGCGCGCTGAAGATTGTCGATGCCGCTCAGAGTGGGAGTGTCGCCATTGGGAGGCATTGTCGCGAGACCCGATTCAGCGATTTTGCGCAGCTCCATATAGCCTAAGCGAAACACGCTGGCCAAATTGCTTTCGCCATATTCGGAAAGATGTTCAAACACATCTTCCAACGACTTCGCCTTCCAAAATTTATCTTCAAATGGCATGTTGGCGCATTCGACCTCGCGGAACTGTTTGCGTTTTTGCACCATGATCGCCCACGAAGTGACCGACATGAAAATCAAAATCAGCAACGTGAGCTGAACCACAAAACTAGCGGAGGCGATCGCTTGCCAAGAATTAATATTAGTGGCGACTTGAATGGAATCCGCGGCCCAGGCCGTCGAGGAAAATGGAAACATGAAGAAAGGCTAAAAGTCCCGCTACAAAAAGTCCAGCTAAAGCCGCGTACCAAATTTATGCTGGGCCTCAGTGGGACGAGTGGTCATGATGCCTTGAATCGGAATTAGGGGGTCTCCACTCGCGTTTTCGTTCCAATTCCAGAGGATACGTTTTTTGCGCCGTTGCAGTTCCTCCGCCGCGCGCGCATCGAGATAAAACGGATCCTGAGTTTGCATCGATGAGATAATAAAATCGGGCCAAAACTCCATCGTGCTCTCAAGCCACAAACTTTCGAACAAGCGCAAGCGCACCAAACTTGCGCTATCGGCCGCATAGAGCCACTGCGGCGCCTTCTTGCGCAAAAAGACCGACACTTTTTGCGACGAAGCGGTGATCGCCAACCGTTTGCTCTTGTCAAGTGGAGTGAGCGCTTGAATTAACTGGTCCAAGGACCAGGTGTCGCGGGACTGAATATCGATCATCCAATCGGGATGTGTCGATGCTTTTAGAAAATCCCCAATGAGAATCGGAGTGGGACAGGGCACATGCCATTTTTCGTCATGACGCTGAATCGGAACCCGAATGATCCAGTGGGGCTGCTGAGGCGGCGCATCAAATCCTTCCGTGCGACAGAGTTCCGCAAGGGAGGGACTATAGATCCACCAGAAATCGCGTTCAAACCAAGGGTGTGGGGGAGACTGGAAACTTTGTTGTGTGCCAAACCACCGCATAAAGGTGATCCCGAGCCCGCAAACCATCACGGTGGCCAGGCCCAGAGCCAGTAATTTCGCGAATGATTTGATCAAAGCAAATGACCTCTTTAATTAAGTACAAATTTAGCGTATATCATTCGCAAATCATTTGTCTCTCAATTGTTGATCATCTAGCCCTCGTGTTTGGCCAAGTCAACAACGGCAAGGGTATCCCATGAATCGCCTGAATCGCAAAATGGAATACGCACTAATGTCGCTCAAAATCATGGCGAGCAAGAGCGCCCATGAACTCACCTCGGCCAAAGAAATTGCCGAACGCGCGGGCTGTCCGTTTGATGCCACCGCGCGAGTTTTGCAATTGATGGCGCAAAAAGAAATTTTGCGTTCGGAGCACGGTGCTTATGGCGGTTATGTTTTGCTGCGCGATTTGGCCGGGCTTTCGCTATTTGAACTGCTAGAAGTGGTGATGGGCAAAATGGCCGTGGCTAAGTGTCTGCAGCATGACATGAGCTGCGAACTCAAGGGCAGGTGCAATATTATTTCTCCCGTTTCGTCCTTGAATCGCAAGATCGCTGATTTTTATCAAACCCTAAGTGTCGGTGAACTTTTGGGCGTGCGGGAAACTGCCAGAATGGAAGCCCAGCTATGAACGTGGTGAAGACGGAATACAAGCATGGTTTTGTGACCGATGTGGAGACCGAAACCATTCGCAAAGGCTTGAGCGAAGAAGTGGTGCGCCTGATTTCGCTCAAGAAGAACGAACCGGAGTGGCTGCTCGAGTATCGCCTCAACGCCTTCCGCCACTGGCGGACCATGATCGAGCCCCATTGGGCCCATGCGGACTACGCGCCGATTGATTATCAGAATATCTATTATTATTCGGCGCCAAAATCCACCAGCGGTTCCGATAAACCGCGTTCGTTGGATGAGCTTGATCCGGAGTTGCTCAAAACTTTTGAAAGGCTTGGTATTCCGCTTACCGAACAAAAACGCATCTCAGGTGTGGCGATCGATCTGGTGTTTGATTCGGTTTCGCTCGGTACCACTCACAAAGAGGCGTTAGAAAAGCATGGCGTGATTTTTTGTTCGATTTCCGAGGCGGTCCAAACCCATCCGGAATTGGTGCGCCGCTATCTTGGCAGCGTGGTCCCTCATACCGACAATTTTTTTGCCGCTTTAAATGCCGCGGTTTTTACCGATGGATCTTTTTGTTATATTCCCAAAGGTGTCAAGTGCCCGCTCGATCTTTCGACTTACTTCCGTATCAACGCGCAAGAAACCGGGCAGTTCGAACGCACACTTTTGATCGCCGAAGCCGGCAGCTATGTGAATTACCTAGAGGGCTGCACGGCCCCACAACGCGATGAGAACCAGTTGCACGCCGCCGT
>JANXMF010000047.1 GCA_025354795.1 Pseudobdellovibrionaceae bacterium | reverse complement strand
GCGCGCATGCGTGGGTCCGAGGCCAAGGTAACCATCGTTGACGGCAAGACAGTTAAGCAACCACCGCCCTTGCTTTATGATCTCACCGAATTGCAGCGCCACTGCAATCGTTTGTTTGGTTTTTCAGCGGCGCAAACTCTGAGTCTGGCGCAAAATTTGTATGAACGCCACAAGGTGATCAGTTATCCGCGCACGGACAGCCGGCATTTGTCGCGGTCGGTGGCGGACACCTTAACTTCCATAGTAAATAATATCCGCGTGCAATACGCGACCTTGGTGGCCGACCACACGGGCCAGGCCTCGCTTTCGAGTCGCCATGTCGATGACAACAAGGTGACGGATCACCACGCCATCATTCCGACGCCCACGCCCGCGCATCTCAGCGGCGACGAACAAAAGGTTTACGATTTAATTTGCCGCCGCCTGCTTATGGCGTGGCAAGGTGACTTTGTCACACGCGTGACCACCGTCATCACCGAAGTCGCGGACCTTGACCAGTTCAAAACCCAAGGCACCGCAGTGGTGGAGTCGGGCTGGAAAGCGCTCGACCTCAAAGGCCGGGCGGGGAGTGAAGAGCCGATTTTACCGGCAGGCCTTGAGGTCGGCACCCGCGTGACCGTCGCCGGTTTGAAAGCTCTTCCTAAGCGTACCGAACCGCCGCCGCATTTGACCGATGCAACACTTTTGACCGGCATGGAAAGTGCTGGGCGCAATCTTGACGATCGCGAACTCGCGGAAATAATGCGCGACTCGGGGCTTGGCACTCCCGCCACTCGCGCCAGCATTATCGAGACGTTGTTGGCGCGCGGGTACATTCTCCGCCAGGCAAAGTCCTTAGTGGCGACGCCGCTGGGCCAGAAGCTCATCAACACCGTGCATGCCAGTGTTAAAAGTCCCGAACTGACCGCGCGCTGGGAACAAAAACTCGGTCAAATTCAAGCCAGAAAATTAACACTCGCGCAGTTTATGACTGAATTGCAAGCCGAGGTGAGTGCTCGGGTCGCGGAAATCACCAGTAGCACTCCGCCGCCCCAGCCGCCCTCGTCCGCACGGCCGCTGCGAGAATCGACCCCAGTGGATCAACTGCACCGCCTGCTCAAGGACCATTTTGGTTTTGCTACCTTTCGTTCAAGCCAGGAAAGAGTGTGCCGCGAAGTCACTGAAGGCAAAGATGTCTTACTGGTGATGCCGACCGGTGCCGGCAAATCCCTGTGCTATCAGATTCCCGGTATAGCCAGAGGCGGCACGACCCTAGTGGTCAGTCCGCTGGTGGCACTGATCGAAGACCAGGTGGGGAAACTGCAAGGGCTTAAGTTCGCCGCCGAACGCATTCACTCGGGCCGCAGCCGTGAGGAGTCACGACAGGTTTGCCAACACTATCTTGCCGGTGAATTGGATTTTTTATTTATTGCGCCTGAACGTTTAGCCGTTCCCGGTTTCCCTGAATTTTTGCGCCGGCGCCCGCCGACCTTGATCGCGATTGATGAAGCTCACTGCATTTCCCAGTGGGGGCATGATTTTCGCCCCGATTACCGAATTTTGGGCGAGCGGCTAAAAGACTTGCGTCCGGCCCCGGTCATTGCGTTGACGGCCACGGCGACGCCGCTGGTGCAAGACGACATTTGTCGCCAGCTGGAGTTGCGCGATGTCCGGCGTATCATTCAAGGTTTTCGCCGCACCAATATCGCCATCGAAGTGGCCGAGCTCTCCCCAGGAAATCGCGCCGACGCGATGGTGGCGATTCTTCAGCAAGCGCGTCGACTGCCCGCAATCGTCTACGCGCCGACGCGCAAAAAGACGGTGGAACTAAACGAGCGTCTCAGTGAAATTCTACGCGCCGGTACCTATCACGCCGGCATGTCATCCTCCGCGCGTGACCGCGTGCAAACGCAGTTTCTTGAGGGCAAGATCGACGTGATGGTGGCAACTGTGGCATTTGGCATGGGCATCGACAAACCTAATATTCGCACGGTAGTTCACGCGGCAGCTCCGGGCAGCATCGAAGGTTACTATCAAGAAATTGGACGTGCGGGCCGCGACGGTCTTCCGAGCGAGGCTTTCTTGCTGCATTCATTCGCCGATCAGAAAACCCACGAATTCTTTTTTGATTTGAACTATCCCGAGAGCGCCAAGCTTCAGGCTATTTTTTCCGAGCTTCAGGTCCAGCCGCGAACCAAGGACTACGTGCGCAGCCAGGCGGGGCGCATGGAGCTTGAAACTTTTGAACGCGCGCTCGAGCAGCTGTGGGTGCATCGCGGAGTGCGGATTGATCCGGACGAAAAGTTGACCCGCGGCGATGCGAATTGGGAAAAGTCATATCAAATGCAGCGCGAGCAGCGGCAGAAACAACTCAAACAAATGATGGCCTTTAGCGGTTCGGGAAAATGTCGCATGGTGAATCTCGTGCAACATTTTGGCGATCAAAATGACTCTGGATTGGGCTGTGGAATTTGCGATATTTGTCGTCCGCGCCAAAGTGCGCAACTCAATCCCAAACGCACCTTGACGTCGCTTGAACAGCAAGCGGTTGCGGGCATTGTGGCCATTCTTGAGCGCGATGCGAGCTTGGCGGCGGGCCGTTTGTTTCAAGCGCTGCTCGACTCAAACGTCAATCTCGTGCGTGGCGATTTCGAAAAAGTCATCACCATGCTTGAGCGCACGCAGTGGCTGATTTCTCAAGAAACGAGTTTTAGTAAAGACGGCCAGACCATTACCTACCGCAAACTTTCGTTGACAGCGACCGCGCGCGCGGCCACGGCGCGCGAAATCGCGGCCCTTGAAATTGTGAGCGTGGCTCGCGCCGCCGGCAAGAAGCGGCGGGCGAAAGGTCGGACCGCGAAAACCGCGTCGGTCCGTCGCTCTCGTCCGGTGGCGGAGGCGGCGGAATTCTCAAATCCTTGGTTTGAGCCGCTGCGCGAATGGCGTCTGGCGCAGGCGCGCCGTAAGAAGATACCGGCGTTTCGAATTCTCACCGACAAGGCGTTAAGGAATATCTGCGCGCAGAGTCCGCGTTCTAGGGCCGAGCTGTCTGAGATTTCCGGAGTTAGTCAGAAGGCGATCGCGCAATATGGCGATGAAATTTTGCGTATTATACAAGCTTAGAAGTGGGTGCCACGCATTGGACCTTGGTGTGGTGGGTTATCGTTGTAGCGACGGGGTAAGCCTTAAGTCTAGGTGGATATTGCGTCCTCCCAATTTTTTCTTCGAGATCATGACTGCGTGAAATTCAATGCCTGTGGCTCAGAAATTGAAATCGCCGAACGTTGGCAAGAAAAGCCGGGCGACGGCTTGGTGCTCGTGCGCAAGGAGAACGACGGCTTTGAGGCGCACTTGGTGGTGAAACAAGTCAGTGCCGCGAGCAATGGATCGCCGGCTCTTTCCAAAAATTGGCAAAGTTTTATGAAGAGAATCTCACCAATTGGGAAGGCTTGCTGCGCGCACAGGTGTATTTAGGCCGTACTCAGGAAAAATAATTCAACCGCGGTTTGGGTGAGCGTCAACAAAGCCATTGCCAACCCATTCGCTCTCTCGTTAACGTTTAGGCATGAAGTTCAATTTGGAATTTGAGCCCGAGGTGTTTTGGTCGCTGATCGGCGGCCGTGCGGTGGTCGAGACTCCGAGTTTGAGCGTCAAGACCAAGGACGAAGCTAGAGCGTTTATTAAAGCTTACGGCTACGCTGTCGATTCCGAATCTGATCTGGAAAAATTATGGATGATTCACTCGCGCGCGGTCATTTATGTGCGCACCCAACTGCTGCAGGATGGGGAAGTGATGCCTGACGATCTGACCGATCCCCGGCAGCTCGAAGACGTCGGCAATCTTTTGATCTATGCAAGTGTGAAAGACACAGCGCATGAGGGGCGCGACCAATGGGCTTGTGCGTTGTTGCGGGTGATGCACGTGATCTCGCAACTGCACAACGATTTGTTCAATTACTTTTCGCTCGAGATTCAGGAGGAGATTTTTCGCTCCTATCGCCAGTTCGTGCACAAAGATAGCGTTTCGGGAATTCGTTTGGTCGGCACCAGCGAAGAGGATTCGATTCCGCTGCAAAAATTTGAAATGAAACCATTTAAAGATTCCGATTCCGCGATTACCAAGCTTCTCGCGAAGCCGGACGAAGTCGCGTTTGGACTGCTCGACAAACTGGGCGTGCGCTTTGTGACCAACACCTTGTTCGATGTGTTTAGGGTAATGCGCTTCCTCGTCACCAATCATGTGGTGAGCCCGGCCAATGTGATTCCCAGTCAGTCCAACAACACCCTTTATCCGGTGAATGTATTTTTGGAGGCCATAGCCTCGCTGCCGAAGGCCGCGGAAATGGACGGGGCCGAACTCGATAAGCTCTTGATCCAGCGGTTGGAAAAAGATCTATCGCGCGCTAAGTTTCTGGAAAAACACAATGCGTTTACCAGCCGCGATTATCGCTTCGTTAAATTTATCACGCGCCAGTTGGTGCGGGTTACCCATCCCGATACGCAAAAATCGTTTAGTTTCTTTTATCCTTATGAGGTGCAAATTCTCGACTATCAACATTACTTGCGTTCGTTGAGCGGGCCGGCTTCGCATGAGGAATACAAAGCGCGGCAACGTTCGCGCGCGCGCCAGAGAGTATTTGCCGGCGGCGATCCGAATCGCATCAGCCCCTAAATGCCGCTGTGCAGCATGCGTTCAACTGAGATATCATAAGGTGATGAAGGGGATTGTTTTCGCCATTTTAGCATTTGCGGCCGGCGCCGTCTCAGCCACGGTTATGCAAGAAGATATTGGCGAGCTCAAGATTCACGATCTGCTGCTCCGGCCGTCGTTCAAGCTTCAGGAACCCAGCAAAGGCGATTTTTCGATCGGCGAGAGTTCGGTGGCGCTTCGCTGGGAACTCGAGCAGAAGTTCGCGGGCATTATTCGCATTGGACCGCGCACACTCCTCAACCCCACCGCCCGATACTCCGCGACGGTGCCTGACGATATCACTCTGGTCGAAGCCTTTGCCGAATACAACGATGTTTACGGCCGCTTTCGTCTGGGGCGCCTGCCGGTCGAGTTTGGTTATGAGGGTCGCTTGTGGGAACGCAGTTTGATTTTTCCGCGCAGCATGCTTTACGCCAAGCGCGCCATGAGTTTGCGCGATATCGGCGTGTCTTATGAAATCACCGAGAACAATTGGTACACTGGCTTTGTGGTTCACAATGGTGAAAGCGAAAACGACGTCGATGGACGCATGTGGTACACCGCTCATTGGGGTTACAAAATTGACGGCCTAGATCTGGGCATGGCCGGCCAAACCGGCTCGACGCGAAAACTGGCCACGCTCAACAGTGGCGACACGCTTGCCGGAGTCGATCCCATGGACAATGCCAAGTGGCGCATTTTTGGCCTTTATGCTTCGGTGATTGAAAAAAACTGGGAATGGGTCCTAGAGGCCTATCAAGGAGAAATGGAGCAAAACCGCAAGGTCGGCAAGTACGCCACCGGGCATAGCGACTTCAGTTATATGTATTCCAAACGCTTTTCAACCCATCTGCGTTATGACTATTTTGATCCCAACCTGCGCGTCGACGCGGGCAATGAGTCGCAGATTAGCTTGGCGCTGATGGTTTCCAATAACACCCATTCCTCCAACCTCATCTTAATAGGCACCAAAGACATCGTGCAGAGTTCAAAAACGCATAGCGACCAAATCCTACTGATTTGGAGTCTCTCGCCAAGCGGTGTGGTTCGCTTTTGACCGCCGACCTGGAACTCGCTATACCTTAAGCCAATATTTTACGGGAGTTAAGAGCGTGGTACCACAGAGTGTTGGGATATTGGGCGCGGGCCAAATGGGTGCCGGAATTGCACAGGTGATGGCGGCGCACGGCTTGCGCACGCGGATGGTGGATGTTTCGCTGGCCGCCCTTGAGCGCGGACTCGGAGCCATTCGTTCTAGCTGTGAGAGACTGGTCAAAAAGGACGCGATGAGTGAGGTGCAAAAGACCGAGCTGCTCGCGCGCATCACCACTTCCACCCATATTCAGGATTTCAAAGAATGTGATTTCGTGGTTGAGGCCATCGCTGAAAACGTGGAACTCAAATTGAAGGTTTTTGCCCAACTCGATGAGATCTGCCAAAAGTCCGCGATCTTGTGTTCCAATACCTCGAGTATTTCGATTACCAAGATTGCGGCCGCCACCAAGCGCCCGCAGCAAGTCATTGGAATGCATTTTATGAATCCGGTGCCTTTGATGAAACTGGTCGAAGGTATTCGCGGCCTGCAAACTTCCGATGAGACGTTGAAGGCTGTGCGCACATTGACCGAAGAGCTTGGCAAGGAGTTTATCGAGGTCAAAGACATGCCCGGCTTTGCGGTCAATCGTATTTTGATGCCGATGATTAACGAAGCGGTGTACACGCTTTTTGAAGGCATCGCCAGCGTCGCCGCCATCGATCAGGCGATGAAGCTCGGCACCAATCAACCCATGGGACCGCTGACCCTCGCGGACTTTATCGGCCTCGACACTTGTCTTGCGATTATGAATGTTCTTTACGATGGTTTGGGCGATAGCAAGTATCGACCGTGCCCGCTGCTAGTGAAATACGTCGAAGCCGGCTGGCTGGGGCGCAAAACTGGCCGTGGCTTTTACGTATACGAAGGAAAATAACCTAATGGAATTGAAAACGCTGCAGTTTACGGTGACGAATACGACTTCGGGCCACAAAATCGGCACACTGCAAATCGCGCGGCCTGAGGCTTTGAACGCTCTAAACAAAAACGTTTTGCAAGATTTGAAGCTGCTGCTGCATGATCTTGAAACTAAGCGCGAGTTGCGGGCACTGGTGATCACCGGCTCCGGTGAGAAGGCATTTGTGGCCGGCGCCGACATCAAAGAAATGGAAGGCATGAGCCCGGCCTTAGCGCGCGAAATGGCTCATTCCGGTCAAGCGCTGTTTCAGCGGATTGAGGATCTGCCTTTTCCAGTGGTGGCGGCTATAAATGGATTTGCTTTAGGCGGCGGACTGGAACTGGCGCTTGCTTGCGATTTTATGTTCGCTTCCACGACAGCGAAATGGGGATTGCCGGAAGTGACTTTGGGTTTGATTCCCGGCTATGGCGGCACTCAGCGCTTGGCCCGTTTGCTTGGCCGCGCCTTAGCCAAACGCATCGCTCTGAGTGGTGAAATTTTTAATGCCCAACAAGGCTACGAGTGGGGACTCTTCGCCCACGTGTGTGAACCGGCCCAGCTCATGGCATTGGCTATGAAACAAGCCGAGATTTTAGCCGATCGCGCGCCATTGGCGCTCTCTTGGGTCAAAGAGGCGATCAATCACGGCGGCGACAAAACCATGAGCGAAGGCTTAAAACTCGAAGCTGAACTGTTCGCGCGCACGTTTGAAACCAAAGACCGTTTAGAGGGCGTGCAAAGCTTTATTGCCAAGCGCCGCCCGAATTTTCAAGGACACTAAAGATGACGCGCAAGCATCCGATCCGCATTGTTACCGCCGCGGCCCTGTTTGACGGCCACGATGCCGCGATCAATGTGATTCGCCGGGTGCTTCAGGATCACGGAGCCGAGGTCATTCATCTCGGTCATAATCGGTCCGTGCGCGAGGTCGCCGAAGCGGTGCTACAAGAAGGTGCCCAAGGCGTCTGTGTTAGCTCGTATCAGGGCGGGCACATGGAATACTTCAAATATTTGAAAGATCTTCTGCATGAAGCGGGCGCGGACTACGTTAAAATATTTGGCGGCGGTGGCGGCGTGATCGTGCACGAAGAAAAAAGTGAGCTTGAACAATACGGCATCACCCAGATCTTTCATCCTGATGACGGCCGCCGACTCGGTCTTGAAGGAATGATTTTAAGAATTCTCGAAGATTGTGATTTTGATTTGAGCGAGGTGGCAGGCGATCGGCAACGGGTCACGGCACCTGGCTTAGTTCCGCAAGCATCGCTGGGACTGGCGTTGTCGGCGCTCGAAAATGAGCGTGATTTAAGCTGTCTTTTGCCGGCCCTAAAATCTTTCGCGCGGCCCGCGGGCCAAAAGCCGCTGGTGCTCGGAATCACCGGTACCGGCGGTGCCGGAAAGTCGTCGTTGATCGATGAACTTGTGGTGCGTTTTCTCAACGCGTTTCCTGATTGTCGTGTCGGGGTGGTGTGCGTGGATCCGTCCAAACGCAAAACCGGCGGCGCGCTATTGGGAGACCGCATTCGCATGAATTTTTTGAGCCGGCCAGGAACCTTTATGCGTTCAGTGGCGGCGCGCGGATCGGGCAACGAGATTGCTCTTGCGCTACCCAAGATGCTCGATTTTTTAAAAGGTTACGACTTTGATTTGCTGATCGCCGAAAGTTCCGGCATAGGCCAGGCCAGCTCAAAAATTCTCGAGGTGAGTGATCTCAGCCTTTATGTGATGACGTCAGAATTCGGCGCGCAGAGCCAGCTTGAAAAAATCGATATGATCGATTTTGCCGATTTGATTTCCATCAACAAGGCCGACCGGCGCGGCGCTCTGGACGCTCATAGGGACGTGCAAAAGCAGTATCGCCGCGCGCACAAGGTTTTTGATACCTCCATTCCGGTGCCGGTGTATCTGACTCAAGCGTCTAATTTCAATGACCGCGGCGTGAACGAACTTTTCAGCACTTTGGTGAGTGCTTTGCGCACGAAGGGCAGTACCCGATTTGCCGAAACCGGTTTGCCTTTGGTGGCGGGCAATGAAAAGCAGAGTGTGGTTCCGAGTGAACGGCAAAACTATTTAGCCGAAATCGTTTCAACAGTCCGTCGTTATAAGAAGGCTGTGGAGGCCAAGGCGGAGATGGCTTCTCGGCTCGGGGCCATTGAGAAGCTCGAATCTTTTTGCGGCACTCCGTCTAAGGAATACGCCCTGCAAAAGAGCGAATGGCGGCACGCGTTTAGCGAGGAAGAATGGCAAGAGCTCGCTGGCTTTGAGCGCTTAAAAAAGAGCTATTCTGGCGACGAGTTTGAGTATGAAGTGCGTGGCCGGGTGATCCGCCAGCCGCTGACGAGCACGAGTTTGTGCGGTTTGAAAATTCCGCGGGTGGCTTTGCCGAGCGACCATGATTGGGGTGATCGCTGGCGATTTTTAAAACTTGAGAACGTGCCGGGGAATTTTCCCTATACGGCGGGAGTTTTTCCGCTTAAGCGAAAAGAAGAAGATCCGCTGCGGCAATTCGCGGGTGAAGGTAGTCCTGAGCGTACCAATCGGCGTTTTCATTACTTAAGTCAGGGCCAGCCCGCCAAGCGTTTGTCCACAGCCTTTGATAGTGTCACGCTCTATGGAGAGGATCCCGATCCCCGCCCCGACATTTACGGCAAAGTCGGCGAGAGCGGTGTGAGCATTGCCACGCTCACCGATATGAAAAAACTCTACGCAGGTTTCGACCTGTGCGATCCGGCGACGAGTGTTTCGATGACGATCAATGGGCCAGCGCCGATGATTTTGGCATTTTTTCTCAACACCGCAATTGATCAGCAGCTTGAACTAGACGCTAAAAAAGCCGGCCGCGCGTTGTCTGCGGCGGAACAAGCGGAAGTGCGTGCCCGCACGCTGAGTACTGTGCGCGGCACTGTGCAAGCCGATATTCTTAAAGAGGACCAAGGTCAAAACACCTGCATCTTCTCGATCGATTTCGCGCTCAAGATGATGGCCGATATTCAAGAATATTTCGTCACCAATAGCGTGCGCAATTTCTATTCGGTGAGTATAAGCGGTTATCATATTGCAGAGGCCGGTGCCAATCCGATTACGCAACTCGCCCTCACACTATCGAATGCGTTTACCTACATTGAGTACTACACATCGCGCGGGCTTAAGATCAACGATTTCGCCCCAAACCTTTCGTTCTTTTTTTCCAATGGTCTTGATCCAGAGTACACTGTGATCGGAAGGGTGGCGCGGCGAATTTGGGCGATCGCAATGCGCGATAAATATCAGGCGGCGGAGCGATCGCAAAAACTCAAATATCACATTCAAACCTCGGGCCGTTCTCTGCATGCTCAGGAGATCGCATTCAACGATATCCGCACCACGCTGCAGGCAATGCTCGCGCTGTTTGACCAATGCAATAGTTTGCACACGAATGCCTATGATGAAGCCATCACCACGCCGACCGAAGAGAGTGTGCGTCGGGCGCAGGCCATTCAGCTGATCATTAATAAAGAATTTGGCATGGCGAAAAACGAAAACCCATTGCAGGGCAGCTACTTCACGGAGTGGCTGACTGAGGCCGTGGAAGAAGCCGTGCTGGAAGAATTTTTACGCATCAACGAGCGCGGCGGAGTGCTGGGCGCGATGGAGACTCAATATCAGCGCAGCCGTATTCAAGAGGAGTCGCTCTATTATGAAACTCTGAAGCACAATGGCCAATTGCCTATTGTCGGAGTCAATACGTTTGTCGATCCAGCGACCATTGCCAGTGGCTATGTTCCGCCCAAAATTGAACTCGCGCGCGCGACTGCTGAAGAGAAAAAGCAGCAGCTCGACAATGTTCTGAAATATCATACGACGTATCCTTCGGCTGCGGACGAGCTGCACAAACTGAAGCTTGCGGCTACTCGGGGGGAAAATATCTTCGCGGCGCTGATGAGTGCGGCTCGGATTTGTTCGCTGGGTCAGATGACGACAGCGCTGTATGAAGTTGGAGGCAAGTATCGACGGAATATTTAGTTACGGGTCCAAAGAGTAGCCGCAGACACCTTCCTACCACAAAGAACAACGTTCCTTCGGCGCCATCGGCGTCCCCGGCTTACACTGAAAAGCCTCAGCAAATTCCGCCTGATTCGAGAGCACGGCATTGACGCGAAATTCGGTGGGCGGATGATAATCCGTCAGCAAACCATTGCGCAAATGTTCACTAGTCTCCGCTGAGCACCAACCTTGGCCGTAAGCTAGAAAATACTGTTGCAATTCGTTAAACTCCACGAACTTAGGCACTTTGTGTCCCGGTTGCTTCTGCAATTTCTTGAGTGCCATCAGGCCCAGCTTAATACCACCGTTATCGGCAAGGTTCTCACCGAGCGTGGCTTTGCCGCGAATGCGCAAACGTGAGCCGGGAATAATATCGTAAGCTTCGGTCTGGCGAACAAAGCACGCCGCTTGGGATTCAAACCCCTCTTTAGATTTTGCACTCCACCAAGTGGTAAAGTTGCCCTCGGCGTCCATGTCTTTGCCGGCGTCGTCAAAGCCGTGGGTCAGCTCGTGGCCAATTGTACTGCCGCCAAGGCTTGCATAATTGGCGCCGTCGCTAAAGCGCGGATCGAAAACCGGCGGCACCGTTTCCCCGAGTGGCAGCACCATCTCATTATTGGAGTCCGAATAGTAGGCATTGGGTTCCCACACCGACATTTGCCATTCGGAGCGGTCTGTAGGTTTGCCCATTTTGGCCAGGTTACGCCGGGTTTCATATTCGTTGGTGTTGAGTTCATTGCCAAAGAATTGGTTACCGATTTCCAATTTGGCATAGTCGCGCCACTTGACGGGCCAACCAATCTTGTTGCCCAGTTTGTTGAGCTTGCGTTTGGCGGCCGAGCGCGTGGTTTCATCCATCCAGCTCAGAGATTTTAGATCGGCTGCGAAGGCGGCTTTAAAATCCGCGAACATTGCGCCAGTTTTTTTACGAATCAGGCCCGAGTTTTTAATGCTGTTCACATAAGCTTGGCCCAGGGCTTCGCTCATGTTGCCGGCAATAATTTGAGTACAGTATTTCCAGCGCGGGGGGAGCTCCTTTTGCCCGTGTAAATACGCTAGCCAAAAACCGAAATCCTCGCGTTGAGGGGGGCCCGCTAAAAAATAGGCCGAGCTATGAATTAGCTTGTACTTGAGCAGGTAACTTAGCTCTTCGGCCTTCAAGGTGCTAAGCGCTTGGTTGAGGTGGCGCATAAATTCAGGCTCGACCACGTTCAATTTTTCCGGCGCTTTGATGCCAAGGGTTGAGATGAAACTGTCCCAGTCGAAAGCAGGAACCAAAGCCTTGAGTTCGGCATAACTCATGGGATGAAAGCGCTTTTCCACATCGCGCCGGTCGTCTTTTTTGAGCGCATGCTTGGCCAGTTCGGTTTCAAACGCAAGAATATGTTGGCCGATCTCGATGGATTTTTTAGCCGTCTCACCAAACATCTGCAGGGTGCGGGCGATGTGCTCAACATAGCGGGTGCGGATTTCTTTGGATTTGGTGTCATCCTTTAAATAATAATCGGGGTCCGGAAGTCCCATTCCGCCACGATCGACAAACGCGATCATCTGACTGGAATTCTTTAAATCCTGATCGCTAAAAAATTCAAACAGCCCGCCGGCGCCCATCAGGTCTTGTTCGGCCAGACGCTTTGCCACCGTGGCTCTCTCCTTGAGGTCGTCCAATTTTTTAAGCCGCATTTTTAGGGTTTCGATCCCACCGGTGTCGGGCGCTTGCACTTCCATGCAACTTTTGTAAAAATCGCTCAGCTTGCGGTCATTCGCGGAGGGCGATTTTTTTGCTGCCAAATCGGCAAGCAGCGAGTTGAGCTGTTCTTCGACATGATCGGAAAGCACATTGCCCTGGCGCCAGTAGAAGGCTTTGTCCCCGGGAAGTTTGAAATCACGTTTCCAGCCTCCGCAAGAAAACTGATAGAAATTCTGGCAAGGATCGACTTTGCGGTCCATAGCACCGGCATCCAGGATGTCATGGACGGGCGGCGGGGGAGTGGAAAAGGCCAGCGCGGAGTAAAACAAAAGTATTGTGATCATTGCGAGACAGTAGCAATTGAGGATCCAGCTGACAAGGATTGGGTCCTCTTGCACAAAAAAATTCAGTTCAACGGGCGTGGTGGGAGTTTAGTGAAGGCGCAAAACTCGTCAATTCAAAAATGTTTTGACGCGAAGAAATTAGTCTAGTGCCCGAATTATGTTTGGTAAGGAAGAAGACTTGAGTGTACAGAATAATTCTTGGTTTCTAAACCTGCGACATCGAGTAGGCCCGCTTCTGCTTTTCTGCTATGTGGCTTAAGGAAAGGGCGACTTGATTTAGGTTCTCATCGTTGCTTGAAAGTTGTTGCATGGGAATCCTCCGAGAGTTTCTCTACCACCCGATTTTTTTTGGTGTGAGATGGGTTAGGGTGGCCACAGAAATGATTATAAACTGGATTTTGCACAGAAAAAGTTCAGCTCAATGAGCGGAGCGGGCTTCCAAGCCCCATCCCGGACTCGGGACCAAATACCGGGGCTCAACCTAGACTACGCAAATTCCTTACAGATCGCCCCTATTTTTCCGATAGGTAAGCTGAACCTGTGCCCTCAACCCGACTAAGATCTGTGGTGGAAAAATGTTAAATATCCGGGTTCTCGTTATCGATGATTCCCATGTGGCTAGGCGCCTCCTAGTGTCACAGCTCAGGGAATTGGGGTTTAAGGACATCGTTGAATGTGAAGACGGAGCCGTGGGCCTGGAGAAAGTGCATGAGTCCCGCAAGACCAATAAACCATTCGGGCTGATTCTGACCGATTTACGTATGCCAAAGGTTTCGGGCGCGGATTTTTTACTGATGGTCAACGCCGACCCGGAGTCGAAACTCATTCCGAAGCTCATCATCTCGGTGGAAACCGATCGTGGAACCGTGCTGAACGCGGTTCTTCAGGGAGCTGACGGTTATATTCTCAAGCCGACCACGACACCGGTGCTCAAAGCCAAACTTGACAAACTTATGAGCCAAAAAAAGGTGGCGTCGTAAGTTATGGCGACCGCTAAACCAGACACCTCACTACACGTGGAAAATTTTGAAGGCTTTACGATCGTGCGCTTGCCCCTGCAGCCGCGCCTGGCGCAAATTACGGTGTGCGTACAGACCTTGAATGATTTGGCGGCCAAGAGCGAATCATTTATGTTTGTCGACTTAGGCAAATCCGTCAGCGTCGGCGCGCCCGAGTTAACCAGTCTCGCCGACGGGATCGCCACGCTCAAAGCAAAATATGCGGTTGAAATTGTGCTGTTGAGCGAACCATCACTCACCGAAGTGCTCAAGCAGTCCAAACTCGCGCAGGTCACCCGCTTGTTTGAACGCCAGGGTGAAGAGAAGCGCATTCTAAATACCAAAAAAGTTCTGGCTGTAAATACAAATAATTTACATGTACGCCTTGAGGCTACCTTAGATGGCGCCATTCAGGTGGCACTCCAGCGCTGGATCGGGCAAGCTCCCAGGAGTGTTCAATCCGCGCCGGTGGCGATCAATCCGGCGACCGATGTGGTATCGGTGGTGGAGATGCACGTTGACGGTTGTCTGGTGCAAGTCTTTCTGAGCAGCGCGCAAAGTACCCTGCGCGCCATGGTGGCTAAAATTTTGCAAAGCGAGATTAGCGTTTCCGATCCGGCCGTGACCGACGGGGCGTGTGAATTGCTCAACTACCTCACCGCGTTTTTCAAACAACAGCTCAGTGCCCAAAACAGCGTAGTTGACGCCCAGGCTCCGCAATTGTTGCAAGCCGAGGAGATGATGGCCATTCTGGACGTCAAGCTACCTGCGCGCCGGGTGCAGACCGCACTGGGTTCGTTTGATGTGTGGCTAGGGACCGCCGCATGAGCGAGATCAACGGCGAGAGGGTTCGCATTTTAATTTTGACCGCAAAAGTTCGCGAACTTACTCCCGTGAAAGATTTCTTGGAGAAACGCAATTATTCGATTGCCTTTGAAAGTGACGTGCGTGCCGGCGTGGCCCGGGTGGTGGGCAATCGACCCGATTGGTTGCTGGTGTCGATTGACTTCACGCCGATGGTGGAAAAATTCGTCGGCCTATTGCGCCAATCGTTCAGCATTGATCCCATCATGTTCGGCGACATGTTTGACCGCACCACCATGTCGCGCCTTGAGCAATTTAAGGGCCGGGTGCTTGGTGCCAAGCTGACTGGCCCCAGCTTGCAACAAAAGATCAGCCAGATCATTCATGAATTGGAGAACACAGGAGTCGCGCGCCATCGCCTGCCCCCACGCGCCACTTCTGGTGTGCGCAAATCATCGTTTGGCGATATTCTTGTGACCGGTCCCAAGGCTCGTCCGCAGGAATCCAAAACCGGCCTTGGCCAAATCATTGTCGCACCACAATCCATACCGATTTCGTATGAGGAAGAGGAATTGCAGGCCGCGGACGTTGAACAATTTATGGTGCTGCTCGGTGAGGAAGGCGGAACCGGTGGTTACACCGTGGTCGGAAGCACACGTGAAGGCGCCAATGCGGTAATACAGGGGCTTAAGGAAAAGGTGGTCAGTTCGTTCAGTGCAGACAGTGTCGCGGCCACTTCGTTAAACGATTTGCGGGCGAAGCTGGTGCGGCAAAATCTACCCGGCGGGCGTTCGCGCCTCGCATGCTTTGTGCCCGCGGCGGATCCGTTACCGCCCTATAAGGTGTCGCCCCATGACGCCGGTAAATTGGAAGTGCGCCTCAGTGATATTCCGACCGAAGTCGCGCTTCCCTGTCCTATCTATGTTTATTTTCCCGCCAATCAAAAGTTCGTACGCTTAATTAAGGGCGATGGTTCATTGACCACTTCGCAACAGCAGCGTCTATTGAAGGCCGGCCTCCAGGTGATCGCTATCGCTAAGGAAGATCAGGAACTTTTCAATCTGTTTTATGTCCGCGAAAAATTAACCCAAAGCACGGCTGCCTAAGCGCGGATTAGTGATCCACTGCTGAAGGGCCCGCCCCAGGTCGGCGTCGCCCCGTTCTGCGAGTTGCAGCAACGTCGCGGTGTTTTCACCAACTTGCGCGAGACTCGGGCTGTGGGGCTCGCTCGGTAGAGTGAGAATATCTGGGTGGCGGGTGGTGACCTCAGAACCTGTCAAATACAATTCTTCAAACATTTTTTCCCCAGGCCGAATGCCAGTGAAAGCAATGGCGATTTCTCCGTCGGCCCTTCCCATCAGAGCCATTAAGCTCTTCGCCAGTTCTAAGATCGCGATGGGCTCGCCCATTCTTAAAACATTGATATCGCCGGGCTTGGACATTGTCGCCGAAATTAGAATCAACGCCACCGCCTCGGGAATCAACATAAAATAGCGGGTCATATCGGGGTGGGTGATGGTCACCGGACCACCCTCTTCAATTTGTTTACTCAGCAGAGGCACCAGACTCCCCGAACTGCCGAGTACATTGCCAAAGCGGACCGCCGAAAAAGGCTTACGTAAGTGTTCGCCCATCGCGGTGGTTAAAATTTCGCACACCCGCTTGGTCGCGCCCATGACTCCCACGGGATTGACCGCCTTGTCGCTCGATACGAGCACAAAACGCTCAGTCGCGAATTGCTCGCATAAGCGCAACAGATTCCAAGTGCTTTTCACATTATTTAAGACACTGGATGCGACATTGGCCTCAACCAAATGCACGTGCTTGTAAGCGGCGGCGTGAAACACCACTTGCGGCTTATATTGCGCAAACATGTGGCGCAACGTAGCTTCGTCTTTCATGTCCACTAGCAACGGCACCACGCGCGCGAAGTCGCCGGTGGCCGGGCGCAGCTCGCGATCGATTTCATAGAGATTGTATTCCGCATGATCCAACAATAGGAGTTTAGCTGGCGAAAAGCGTGCGATCTGGCGCGAGAGCTCGGCGCCGATGCTCCCGCCCGCGCCAGTCACCAACACAACTTTGCCCTTGATCAGGCTCTGCACCGAAGGCAAATCCACTTGCGAACTGGGGCGGCTCAACAGATCTTTCAGTTCCACTTGCTGATAGAGTGCGCCCTGAACGCTTTCCACCCCGGAAATGCGCTGCACCCGCACACCCAGTTTGCGCCCGAGCAACACCAGATCTCGCATCCGCTCCGCGCGGGGCGCTGTGATCGCCACCACCAGTTCAGTGCAGCGCAGTTGCACGATCACAGTCTCGAGATCCTTGAATTCTCCAAGCACCGGTAAACCCAGAATCATCTTGTCGCGGGTCTGCGGGTCATCGTCAACAAAACCAAGCAATTCGCGGTCGCGATGCGGGTCGCCTAACATGCGCTGCGCCAGGAGCCGGCCATTCTTTCCGGCCCCATATATAATTAGTTTACCAAGCGAAACTCGGAGAGTCTGCGGAGCGCGCCGGCGTTCAAACAGTCTTCGGCGCAACAGGCGCACACTCATCAGCAATGCCGGGCACACAAACGCATCGATCAAAAAAAATGCGCGCGGCAAAAAGCCAAAACCATTGGCCAAATAGGTGAGCGAAACGTTTAGCGGCAGCGACACCAGGACCGCCAATGCCAAGCGCGTGGCATCAAAAGTTGAAATGTAGCGCCATAAACTTTGATAAACGCCAAAGCCTAAAAACGTGATCACGCGAATCGCCACGAACGCCAGGGCCATATGATTAAGCATGGCCAAATGGTCGTCGAGTCTTGCTTCGCCAAGCCGCAACCATAAACTAAAGTAAAGCGACGTTAAAATCAGCACGCCATCGACCAAGACATGGCGACCGCTAAAGCGCGAGGGCGAAAAGCGTTTGAGAATATCCATCCGTTCAGTTTATGGTGGCGTTACAAAGAGGGTCAAATGGTGCAGACTCTGGCGGCGCGTCATTCCGCTGAGCATTCAGTGCCGCTTGCTGCGGAATTTGATAGGAGTATAAAATTCGAACTTTTAAGGAAGTGCTGTTATGAGCGAGTCCAAAACGCCGCTGAATTTTGCTCTCTTGGGTTGCGGCCGTATCGCGCCCAAACATGTGGAGTCGCTCACGAGTGGGGCGGTACCCGGCGCCCGCTTGGTGGCGGTGTGTGACGAAAAGTTCGAACGCGCGCAAGCCCTAGCCGCCAAGCATGGGATCGAGGCTTTTTCCGATCGCTTTCAAATGCTCGAGAAAATGGGTTCTAAAATTGACGTGGTCAATATCCTTACGCCCTCGGGTCTGCATGCGCGGCACACGCTCGACCTCGCGCCATTTCGCAAACATCTGGTGGTGGAAAAGCCAATGGCGCTCACCTTACAGGATGCCGACACCATGATCGAGGCCTGCGACGCGGCGGGTGTGCGACTATTTGTTGTTAAACAAAATAGGTATAATATCCCAGTTAAAAAGCTGCGACAGGCGCTTGAGGCGGGTCGCTTCGGCAAGCTGGTGCTGGGCACGGTGCGAGTGCGCTGGTGTCGCACGCAAAAATATTACGACCAAGATGGGTGGCGCGGCACTTGGGCTTATGACGGCGGCGTATTTGCCAATCAAGCGTCGCACCACGTGGATTTGCTGCAATGGATGATGGGTGATGTAGAATCTGTTTATGCGAAAACTTCCACCGCACTAGTCAATATAGAAACCGAAGACACCGGCGTGGTCATTTTGCGGTTCAAGAACGGGGCGCTGGGCGTGATCGAGGCCACCACCGCGACTCGGCCAAAGGATCTCGAGGGCTCGCTTTCCATTCTTGGCGAAAAAGGCTGCGTCGAGATTGCGGGCTTCGCGGTCAACGAAATGAAAGTTTGGAATTTTACTGACCCCACGTCCGAAGACGCCGAGGTGGTGCAGAAATATAGCGTCAGTCCGCCCAACGTTTATGGTTTCGGTCACACTGAATATTTAAACAAAGTGGTCGAGAGCATTCGCGAAGGTCGCTCGGCTCTCGTCGGCGGCCTAGAGGGGCGTAAATCGCTCGAGTTGATTTCGGCTATTTATGAGTCGGTGGAAACCGGTAAGGAAGTGTTCTTGCGTTTTGTGCCCAAAAAATGCCGCCTTGGCCAAATTCAGGAGGCCAGAACATGAGGTCCGAGCTGCACACGCCCACTGAATCCGCCGGCAGCAAAATTCCATTTGTGGATTTGCCAGCGCAGATCCGCAGCTTGCAACCCGAACTCGATCAAAGGGTACAAGAGATCATCAGCAGCTGCAGCTTTATTCAAGGACCCGCGGTCGAGCGCTTCAATAAAAACTTCTTAAAAATCCATGGCGGCGCGTTTGGCGTGGGCTGTAGCAACGGCACCAGTGCGATCACGGTGGCGTTACGTGCGCTGGACATCGGTCCCGGCGACGAAGTGTTGATCCCCAACCACACTTTTTTTGGTACCGCCGAACCGGTGGTGGAAGTGGGGGCGACTCCGGTTTTAATCGAGATCGACACCGAATATAGGCAAATCGACTGGACTGCGGCGGCTGCTAAAGTCACGGCTCACACCAAAGCGGTGATTCCGGTGCATCTTTATGGTTTACCAGAGCCGATGGATCAGGTAATGGCTTTTGCGCGCCAGCACGGCCTGCGCGTGATCGAAGATTGCGCGCAAGCACACACGGCGCGGTGGAACGGCCGGCCCGTCGGGACTTTCGGCGACGTGGCCACGTTTAGTTTTTTTCCCGCAAAGAATCTCGGGGCGTTCGGTGATGCCGGTTACATTCTCACCCAAAATGCCGAGCTGTTTGATTTTATCGCCCGCTACATCGATCACGGCCGTCAGGAAAAATACGTGCACGAGTTTTTTGGCGGCAATTTTCGCCTCGATGCGCTTCAGGCGGCGATTTTAGATGTGAAGCTCGGCAAACTCTTGGTGTGGAGCGAACGCCGGCGCGAGTTGGCCACGATTTACAATGAGCTCCTCGCGGGCTTCCAGGTGCTGAAGCCGCGCGCGCTCGCCACTCCCGTTTATCATCTTTTCGTCGTCGAGGTGAGCAACCGCCAAGCCGTAATGGAGCATTTGCAATCCCAGGGCATCGGCTGTGGCATTCACTATCCCGTCACGCTCAATCAACAGCCCGCGTTCAAGGCCTACGGGTACAAAAGCGGGCAGTTCCCGATTTCGGAACGCATGGTGGAGCGCATTTTGAGCCTGCCGTTTTTTCCGGAAATGACCCTCAATCAAGTCGAACGCGTCGCCACTGAATTTTTGCGCGTGGCAAAGCCGTGAAGGACATGGTTTCGGTGGTCATCCCTTGCCGCAACGAAGTGCGGGCCATCGACGCCACTGTGCGCGCGATCCTCGATTCCACTCACACCAATTTGGAAGTGCTAGTGATCGATGGCATGAGCGACGACGGCACCCGCGCGGTTTTGGAACGACTCACCCAGCACGACCCACGCGTGCGCATCGTCGACAATCCCCATCGCCTGACCCCATACGCTTTTAATTTGGGCGTGCTGCACGCGCGCGGCGACTACGTGCAAATCGTCGGCTCCCGCAACGTGCTCGACAAAAACTACATCAGTATTTTGCTTAAGCGCTTGCAGCAGCGACCCGATGTGGCCTGCATGGGCGGCGACTATCAGCATGTTTTTGACGGACCCCAGAGCCGCTATATCAGCCTGTCGATGGAGTCCAAGTTTGGCGTCGGTTCCGGGAACTATCGCACCATGAGCGGAGATTGCTATGTCGACACCGTGGGCATTCCGCTTTACCGGCGCGGCATTTTTACTGAAATCGGCACCTTTGATCAAAACCTGACGCGCAATCAGGACGATGAATTCAATTATCGTGTGCGTGAAGCCGGCTATAAAATTATGTATGTGCATGCCGCCAAGGCCACTTACTTGGTGCGAGGCAGTATAGCGAAGGCTTTCCATCAATTCTTTCAGTATGGATATTTCAAAGTCTTTGTAAACCGCAAACACCGAGCCGTGACCACCATTCGCCAAGTTGTCCCTGCGGCTTTTGTTGCGGTGTGGGCGGTGGGTTTTCCGCTGTCCTTTTTTGTGCCGGCGCTGCGTTTGGTTCTGAGTGCGGTCGCCGTTACCTACCTGTTGCTGGGAATTAATTTTGCCGGCCATGGCTTGAGTTTGAAAGAGCGCCTGATGGTGGTTGGCCATTGTTTGGTTTTACATGTGGCGTATGGATTGGGATATTGGCAGGGCATTTATGATTTCTTATTGCTCAATCGCGAGCCGCGGCCGGAGTTTCAACGGCAAACGACTTAGTATTTCACAACAGTTCGTTTGCGCGGTGCGCCGAGCAATTGACCCCGGTCATTCCAGCCGCGATAAATGATCCATGCGCGCTCTTCTTAAACGCTTTCATCCCGGCCATTTTAGTCTGCGCCACATGGGCGTCGATGCGGTGCTGGTTTTTACTTCGCTCTACCTGAGTTTGTGGCTGCGGCTTGGCGAAATTCGCCTGGAGCACCACCTGTTGACGTTGAATCGGCTGGCGCTTGGTTTTGTGACCATTCGTTTAGTGACCTATCTCGCTTTTGGCGTTTACCAATGCATGTGGCGTTACGTTTCCACCCATGACGCCATTCGTTTAATGGCGGCGGCCCTCGCCTCTCTGCCGTTAAATATTTCGCTGTCTTATTTATTTTCCGATTTCGGTTTTATGCCGCGCTCGTTTTTTTTGATCGATATGGTAGTGTGCACCGCCTTGGTGATGAGTGTGCGCTTATTGCGTCGGCGATTGTTTGAAATGCAAACGCAGAACCATGCGCGCGCGGTTTCGTTGGGCAAAGTGGTAATTTACGGTGCCGGCCAAAACGGACGCCTTCTGGCGCAGCGCCTACTCAATGATCCGAATCGTGAACTTGATGTGGTGGGCTTCGTGGACGACGATCCGCATAAGCGCGACAAAACCATTCAGGGCCTCCCGGTACTGGGAAATTTTACGGAGCTAGAATCCGTGCTCCAGCGCGTGGGCTGCACTGAATTGGTTGTAGCCATCACGGTACCGCCGCCGGATCGCATGCGTGAGATCGTAATTCTGGCGCGGAGAATTCACGTGCGGGTTCAGCGCATTACGCATTTTGACGCCGGTCAGATTCTCAGTCGAGGCCAGGCGATCTATCGCCAGATTGAGCTCAAAGATCTGCTCAATCGCCCGAGCAGCGAAGTCGATTTGCCCTCGGTCAAAAATCTGATGAGCGGCAAAACCGTTTTGGTCACTGGCGCGGGCGGCAGCATTGGCAGTGAGCTGGCCCGCCAAATTTCGCGCTTCGCGCCCGCCAAACTCTTGCTGCTCGATCATTCGGAATTCAATCTCTACGAAATCGACAGCGAACTGCGGCCCACGACTCAAAATTTCGCCAATGTGGTGCCGCTGCTAATGGATATCAAGGACGCCTCGACTTTGACCCACGTGTTTGAAAAATACCAACCGCAAATCGTCTTTCATGCGGCCGCTTACAAACACGTACATTTGGTCGAAGCCAACATTGCCGCTGCGGTGCTCAACAATGTGCAGGGAACTTGGAATTTACTCCAGCTCTGTGAAAAATTCGCGGTCGAACGGTTTGTGATGGTTTCCACCGATAAAGCCGTCAATCCGGTGGGCGCCATGGGGGCGACCAAGCGAGTGTGCGAAGTCCTCACCACTCTCACGGGTTTTAGCACTCGCCGGCCGTATTCCTCGGTCCGCTTTGGCAACGTGCTTGGCAGCTCCGGCAGTTTGATTCCGCTGTTGCGTAAACAGATCGAGGATGGCGGCCCGGTCACGCTCACTCATCCCGATATGACCCGCTATTTTATGCTGATTCCCGAGGCTGTGTCGTTGGTCCTGATGTCGGCTACACTTTCCGAGCCCGGCGACATCAATGTTTTAAAAATGGGCGAGCCCATCGGGATTTTGAGTTTGGCGAAAAGTCTGATCGCGCTGATGGGTAAGGGCGAGAAAGAAATCGACATCGCCTTCACCGGCGTTCGGCCCGGCGAGAAAATGTATGAAGAGCTTTATCTGACGGGTCAGGAACTGACTACGCGTCATCCGGATATTCTCACAGTTCCCCAGCGTAGCGTGAGCCGAGAAACAGTAGGGGAAGTCGAACGGTTGGTGCGTCTTGCAGAGCTGGGGGCACCGGAGCTTGGAGCTATTCTTGGGGCGCTCGCTAACAAGAGACTTGGGACTTCTTTGCCGGAACGGGTTTTTGAGGTTTAGGGCGGGGACAGATGGCAAACTGGCACAGGGGTGCCATCTAGGGTGTAGAACTTAGCCCGTTTTGCGCATGGCTAGATTCCCGGCTTTCAGCACCTGAACTTGCGATGCATAATCCGCACTGGTGGCGCAAGGTACTCCGATAGCGGGCGCATTCGGCGGTACCAATTCCAGGGACATACGCTCCCAGCGCT
>JANXMF010000182.1 GCA_025354795.1 Pseudobdellovibrionaceae bacterium | reverse complement strand
CGAGGTGGTAGTGGCCGTCGGTCCTGGTCTTTAGCGGTGGCAGGTGGATGCGGGCAAGCCACTCTTTGGTTTCAGGCGTACCGCCAATGATTTCCATATCTTTGATGTCGAACCAGGCCGGCGGAAGTTTGCCACTGGCTTCGAGTTTTTCGACATCCTCGCGCCACTGGCGCTCGAGCCGCTTGAATAGCGGGGCGTTGCGTGAGCTCCAGTAATCAAGACAGACAAAAGCGACGATGCCGATCGAAATACAGCCGAGAAGTAAGGAAAGTCTTCGCATCATACCTTATTCAACAAAAGAAAACGTAATGTTCCAACAGGTTTCACCGCGGGCCAGATATTTTCGTTCAAAATGGGTGCGGGGGGAGCCGGTAATTTGATGGCGCAAAGTCAGGTGCAGTCCCCATTGATGGGTTAGGGTCGCGACCGCCTCGTCGGCGTACCAGGGCATGTTAGTGGCGAGGGTAAGTTCAGCGTCGGGGCGCATTTTCTTGAGCAGGGTGGCGAGAAACGGGCGATTGTGCCAGCGCAAGTTAGCCTGTTTATGTTTAGGGTAAGGATTTGGATAAAGAATGAAAACTTTCGCGAGAGTTTGATCAGGAATCAGATGGGTCACGAAGGCGGTGGCGTCGGCCTGCGCGATCCACAAATTGGTGAGGTCGGGATGAGCGTTACGGCGGCCTTCGAGCTTGGCAAAACGGGTGTGGGTTTTTTCGAGAGCGATAAGCTGGCGTTCGGGGTTGGCGCGGGCATAGGCGATTGGGTGCAGGCCTTGGCCAGCGCCGATTTCGAGATCAATGGAGCGGTCGGTGGGGAGCTCCTGCCAGCGGAAATCGGTGACTGGCGGCGGGACTTGTGAAGGATCGAAGGCGCGCATTCAATTTCCGGGGTCGGCGTGGAGCAAGCCGTTTGCGAAGAGCGCGCTCGCGGTCTGGTAGATTGCCACGGTAAGGCGCGCGGAGTCCGAGAGGGCCGAGGCATCGCGGGTGACCATTAAGGACGATTTTTTAACTTTGAAACTGTCGTCAAGATCTTGGGTTTCGACCGAGTGGTTAGGGGCGAGCACGGTGAGCGATCGCGGCTGCAACAGCGAAACTTTTTGATAGGTGCCGAGCAAAGCGCGGGGGCTTGGCGAGTGGAAAAGGTCTTGCCCCAAAAATTTACTTCGGTAGGAAAAATCCATCAGACCAAGAAGCGTGGGGCCAAGGTCAATCTGGCTCGCGAGGGTGGTGAACTTCTGGGGCGGAATGAGTTTGGGATTGTAGAAGATGGCGGGAATTAGATAGTCGCGCACGGGGATGTCCGTGCCTCCCGCCACGCTGGCGTCGTGATCGGCGACGAATATAAACAGCGTGTTGTCGAACCACGGAGTTTGCCGGGCATTTTCTAAAAATCTGCCGATGGAAAAGTCGGAGTATTTGATCGCAGCCTCGCGCCCGGTGTGCGGGAGCATATCGATACGGCCCTCGGGAAAAGTATAAGGACGATGATTGGATGTGGTCAGGATGACTTGAAAGAAATTTTTCTTTTCGCTGTTCAATCGCGTTTGTTGCTTAAGTACCTGGTCGAATAGATCTTCGTCGCAGACGCCCCAGGCATTGCCGAAGTGAACTTCTTCTGTGGGGAACCCGCTCCGGTCGACGACGTCGAACTTATTGGATTCAAACCAATCGCGCATATTGTCGAAATAGGCATAGCCTCCATAAATAAATTGTGTTGTATAGCCACGGTCGCGGAAAACGGTGCCGAGATTGAACATGTTGTGACTGTCCGGGCGGCGTAAAATGGATTGCCCAGGCGTGGGTGGCAGCGAGAGCATTAGAGCTTCGAGGCCGCGCACGGTGCGGGTGCCGGTCGCGTAAAGACTGGTCAAAAAGAGTCCAGAGTCGGCCAGTGCATCTAAGTTGGGAGTAATTCCCTGTGGGTTGCCGAAATGTGCGAGGTACTGGGCACTCATGCTCTCCATCACCACGAGGACGACGTTCCATTTTTTTTCAGGTGAGGAGCTTTGAATGTTGCGCACCAAATTTGGTTCCGTTGGTTGCGGGGTGAGCCAGTTTTCGGTGAGGGCCGACGCTGCTGGAGGCGCAAGCGTGGTGTAAAACTGGGTGAAATCTATGGTGTTGCGGCGATAAGCGGCGAACAGCGCGAAGATGGAATTTTTGCTGAGCTCGCGGGTCCAGTAGGGTTCGCCGGCGGTCAGGGCGTCTTCGTTCACGCCCAGCGCGCACGCTGCAAAAACCAAGGTGACGGCCACAGCCCGATGCGGGCGGGGTCTGATGGGCGCAAGTTGACTGAGCAACCGAAAGAGTAAAAAGGCGCAGACGGAGGTCGGAAGAAGAATTCCTGCGAGCAGAAGCGCGGGAGAGTAGGACTCGATCACGTTGGCAATGACTTCATGGGTGTAAACTAGGTAGTCCACGGCAATGAAATTGTAGCGGGCGTGGAATTCATCGAAAAAAAAGCACTCTCCAAAAGCCGCTAAGCACGCGAGCATCAAGGGAAACGCACCGAGGAATATCAGCGGCCAGCGGCTCCAGGTCCTTCTCGGGAGCAGGAACAAGGCACAGGTAAACGGCAGGAAAAGATAAAAGGCGCTGCCCATGTCAAACAGCAGGCCTTTCACTAGAGCAACGGGCAGGCGTTCGGGAAATTCATGGGCGGTCAGGCTGATCCAGCTTAAAAAGACCGCCCGCTGGATATAGGACAGCAGGAGATAGGTGCCGACAACGACGGCTAAAACTTGTTCTTGGGACCTTTTTTTCACCAGCTAGGTTTGGCACGAGACGGGGGTGATTTCAAGCGCGCGGTGTGCCAGTGACTTACAGGCCTTAGGGCGGGGAGTCGGTCTTGGACTTGTTCGCCTGGACCTGACTCCTTATCATTGACCTTGTGAGGTGTGCGTGCGGTTTTTAATGGTGAGCTCATTTTTGGTTTTGACGGCTTGTGTTCACGGTGCTTCGCAAGATCGTGAGAGCGATCGCGTGGGTGTGGAAAAGGAATTGTCGGGCGAGATGTCGCTCAAGGCCGATCGCGAGGAGCTCAAAGAATTGCGCCGCGATATTCCGGCGGAAAAACAAAAGAGCAATGACGAGTTGGCAGTGTACTTGGGTCTTATGAAACAGGGCACCGAGCAGCCCCAAATCGTGCGCGACAAATTCAATTCTTTGGTGGAGAAACGCCGCCTGTCGTTTCGTCAGCGCGTACAGAAATTGCGTGACAATTATCGCCGCGATGAAACCAAGCGGCGCGAGGAATTTTTGAATGGGCTAAAAGGCAAGCGCGCGAGTTACCTCGTGGGCAAGCGCACTCCGGAGCAGCTGCGTGATTTTTTTTCCGGGCAGGAGAAGGATCGGCAGGCGTTTTTTTCTGATGAGCGTGAGCGGCGTACGGCCTTTGAGTCCGATGTGATGGCGCAGTCAAAAGACTTTGAAGCCTATATGCGCGAGAAAGTGAATGAAGCCAATGAGCAGTTCCGGGTTTATTCGAAGAAATTTTCGGAGCGGCCCAAAAATAAGAAGGCCGTGACTGGGGAATCTGGGGACTTCCAGCGCATGAATGAGTTGCCAGCGAAGCATTTGGGCACGGACTAAGACAGGCCTCGAAGGGGAGCGAGCTACGCCGTCTTGCATGACTGTTTTCACCAGGCAAAAGTCTGATGAACGCCCTAAGCTAGTTGTGTAGGTTTTAAGTACCGTCAATTGTTCTTGCACTTAATTTGAGATAATTCACACCCCAAAGTGAGGCGAGATTGCGTGCCGTCGCACCGCTAGGTAGGATTTCTGCCGGCTCGTTTGGTTTGAAATTTTGGCTTACGCCGCGACGAGCGCGGTCCGCTACGAGCGCGCTTGAGCTCGTCGTCACTGCGACGTTTGCGGAAGATGCGCGCGAGCGCACCTTCATCGAGAAACGCATATTCGCCCCGTTGCAGCGTTCCGATGGTCAGCTGCCCAATCGCCACGCGCTTCAATTTTTTAACATCGAAACCGATCTTTTGAAACATGTGTCGCACTTGGCGGTTCTTGCCTTCACCGATCACGATTTTGACCCAGCCATATTTGTCGGAGTCGCCAACCGCGGCGGGTTCGATGTGCCAGGCTTTGACTTTACCGGTGGGAATGGTGACGCCACGTAAGAGTTTTTCGAGTTGAGCGGCGGTGGGTTTGCCGTCAAGTTTAACCAAATAAGTTTTGGGGATCTCCTCACTCGGATGCATGACCCGTTGGGCGAAGTCGCCGTCGTTGGTGAGCAGAAGCATGCCTTCGGAATCCCAATCCAAACGACCCACAGGAAATACCCGCACCGGAAGTTTTTCCATGAAGTCGGCCACAGTTGGACGGCCCTCGGGGTCTTGCATGGTGGTGAGCACGTTTTCCGGTTTATTGAAAATCACATAGATTTTTTGCGTTGACGGTTTGACCTGCTTGCCATCGACAATCACGTGGTCGAAGGCCGGCTCGATCCGTAAACCAAGTTCATATACTGTCTTGCCGTTGAGCTGGACTTCGCCGGCGGCGATCATTTCGTCGGCTTTGCGGCGGCTGGCGAGGCCACAGTCCGCGAGAAATTTATTGAGTCGGACTCCGGCCTGGGCCGCGGGCTTCCGCGTGGGCTGCCGTCTGCGTGCGTTTTTGACTAATGCCATATTCTAAATGAGTTACCAAAAGGGTGAGCAGTCTGTCATTGGGAAAAACGTTTTTGAGGCACAAACGGCCTTTATTTAAAGCCCTTTCGGCGGTTTCAAGGTTATCGGGGTGGTTGGTGGCGAGCAAACGGTTGGCCCGCTCGAGCCGGGTGACCATTTCCTGATAGTAAGGGTCGCTATGCGGGTTGATGAAATGGCGCTCAAGTCGTTTGAGGCTGTAGAAGAGATCTTGGGTATCGCTCAGTTTGGCGCGAATGAAGGTCTCAAACTTTTGGAAGGTGTAACCACGCGTGACTAGCCCGTGCATGCCTTCACTGTCGAGGTGAAAACAATGAGTGGTGAGGAGTGTACCTTCGAGCACTTGGCGCACGTTCGGCATGAGCTCCATTTCGGGCGTGTAGAAAAGTTGGCTGACGGGTGCAACCAAACGCAGTTTAGGACCCCAGACTATAGCCTGGTTTGGATAGACTTTGATCTCGACGGTTCCGGTGAGCGTTAGGATCAAAGTCAAGATTTGGGTTTCGGAAAGTCGAATCGTGCGCAGTTGATCGCCCGACTTTTGTCGAGCGCTGTGTTCGGTTGCTACTAAATCTTCGAGGTCTTGAAAAACTTTGAGAGGTACCACTTGCAGCGTATCGGGGTGGCGAAGCGCGGCCCACGCGTCGGCGTCTTTCTCCTGCCCATATTGGCGGAGAAAGGAATGAATGTCGGCGCGCACTGTCTCGCTCAGGTTTTGCGAGTCGTTTCGCCAATGATCAAATTGCATCACGCGCGCATAAAAAGTTTGGATCACCGCGGGGCAAAACGGCAGATTCGGCTCCATTACGTGCTTAAGAAAATTGTAGAGTGTCTGGCGTGCTTGGTTTCTTTGCGGATCGAGCTTCAAAAGATACTGTGCGAACTGACTCACTGGTGTCATACTCAAACAGTAGAGTGGATCGCGGCGTTTCGTCCACTTTAAAAAGAGGTAAAAACTTATGGCACGTGAATTAAATCGCGAATTGTTCGGAAGTCTAGTTCAACCGGCAACGGACGCGGGCACCGCAGGTCCCGGCACCGGTTATGCGAAGGTTGAAGACTTGCGCCAGATGCATCTGCATATTGAAACCATCGCGCGGCGGCTGAAGGAGTTTGAGTCGCGAGTCGAGACGATGCACACCAAGGTGGAAGAGATGACCACGCAGAATCGCACTCGCTTTGAGCGAGTGCAGAATCATTTTAAAGCGCAGACCGAGGTGTTGCAAAATTCCATGGGCGACGTCCACAACAAAATCGCGCAAGTGGTGAGCCGGATGAACGAGCGCAAGTTGAATGAAAACATGATTAAAGAAATGGTCGATCGCCATGGCCAGGTGGTGCAGTCGTTTGAAACTCGCTTGCAGCAATTTCAAAAAGTGGTGTCGGATCAGGAGTTGCAGTTGATGCATGCACGTTCGGAGTTGAAAGAGACGATGCTGGAGCTGGCACGATTGAGGAAGTATTAGGACGGCGGCGGTTCAGTGCAGAAGGTGGATGCTCATAGGGGCCGAGTAGCGGGCCTGACCGCCAGACAGGTGGCTCGGACCATTCGTCAGGGTTCGAAGGGCATCTTTCCCAGACCAACATCCAGTCCCATACAGAAAATGCCCGTAAATGCCGATCTTCATTACTGAGGTGAAGCATGGGATTTGTAGGCATTCTCGTCGTGTTAGTGTCCGTCTTCGGCGGGTATATGGCGTCGGGCGGTCATTTGCATGTGGTGTTCCAACCCTTCGAGGTGATCATTATCTTCGGTGCAGCACTTGGCGGATATTTGATCGGCAATCCGATGTCCACTTCGAAAATGGGGTTTCAGAGAGCGATCAAAGCCATCGTCGGTAAAGGTCCGAGCAAAAAAGATTATCTTGAGCTTTTACAACTGCTGTTCCAACTATTTCAGATTTTTCGCAAAGACGGCCCACAAGCGGTGGAGAAACACATTGAAGAGCCGAATTCATCTGAGATTTTCAAGCTCTATCCGGGGTTTTTAAAGAACCATCACGCGGTGGACTTTCTATGCGACACGATGAAGATCACGCTCTCAGCCGATCTTTCACAATACGATGTGGATGATCTGCTCGATCAGGATATCAAAGTGACCCATGAAGAAGAGCACCAGGCCCAACATGCGGTTTCCAACACCGGTGACGCCTTTCCGGGTCTCGGGATTGTGGCCGCCGTTTTGGGGATTGTGCATACCATGGGTTACCTGGATCAAGGCGCGACGACCATCGGTGAGCACGTTGCCGCCGCTCTGATCGGAACGTTTCTTGGAGTTCTGACGGCCTATGGTTTTGTTGGTCCGATCGCTTTAAAAATGAAAAATGATATTGAGTGCGAAGGTCGCTATATGTCCGTCATCAAGGCGGCGCTGGTGTCCTTGCAGCGGGGAGCGCCTCCGCTGGTGTGTGTGGAGTTCGCGCGCCGCTCGATTTTTCCCAATGATCGCCCGACGTTTGAAGAGATGGACACTGCAACCAAAGAAGCTAAGAAAGCAGCGTAACTGGTATGGCCGACAAAGAGCCGATGATAGTCATAAAAAAGATCACCAATGCCGCAGCCGGCGGCCATGGTGGATCTTGGAAGGTGGCGTTCGCCGACTTCATGACGGCTATGATGGCCTTCTTTTTGTTGATGTGGCTGCTCAATCAAACTCCAGACGTGAAGAAAAATGTGTCTGATTATTTTTCCACGCCGAGTGTGATCGAGTACAATTTTTCCAACTTCGGTGTCGAGCTGACGCTGGAAAAACTTTTCTTAGATTTAGTGAACGAGCCGCTCAAGGTCCTGCAGGATTTTATGCAGCCCGTGGATTACACACCCAATTTTTTACAAATGGGTTCTAAAAATATTGTGATGTCGGTCCTTTCTGAAGAAATGGGCGACTATGCTTCAGATTATCAAGCCAACGGGGATACCATCGAAATTAAGTTTCCCGAGGGCAAATTGTTCGAAGACGGTAGCGCCAATCCCAAGGGCCAGTTTCCTACCATCATGGATCGCTTAAGCAAATTTACTGCAGGGCTTGAGGACGCCGATGTTTTTGTGGACTCCCGGGTTTACACCAACAGTGTCAAAGGCCAGAGCGAGACCGTGGCGGAAAAGGTGGCGGAGAAACGGCTTGATATGGTCCTAGCCCAGATGAATGCCAAGCTGGAACACCAGAGTGTGGATTTGCATCAGAAGGCAGAGGCTAAGCCGGGAACGCGGCGCTCAGATGGCCGCCCGGAAGAGGGCTTTATCCGCGTGACGATCAAACAAAAGGAATTACGCACCGATGGTTCAAAGCCGCGTAAGCTCGGCGCCATAATGGGCAAAGACGATGAGTCCATGGACGTGTATAATAATTTCGTCAATAAGATGACGACCTCGAAGAAAAAGCCCGCGGAAGGCAAGCCTGAGTCCAACCGCCACTGATTGCCCTTGTCATCGGCGGCAACATCCGTTTTAATCGACACCGTGGAAATCTTAAAACTTTTGTGGCATGAGGCTACTTTTGTCGCGCTCGACTTGGAGACGACAGGCAAGTATCCCCTCGATGCTGAAATTTGTGAAATGGCCGCCGTCAAATGGCGGGGCGGCCAAGTCGTGGGTAGGTTTCAGAGCCTGATCCGGCCGACTTTGCGTATGTCCAATGAGGTCATTGCGATTCATCATATCACCAATGAGATGGTCGAGACCGCGCCCGTTCTGGCGGAAAAGCTAAGCGAATTTCATCGCTTTATCGGTGACGGATTCGTGGTTGCTCATCATGCGCCGTTTGATCTGGGTTTTTTGGCTTGGGAATTCGAAAAGGCCTGCCTGCCATTACCGACTTTACCCGCATTTTGCACTAGCCTGCTTAGCCGCAATATCAACGCGGATGTGTCCAATCACCGCTTGGTGACCTTGGCTGCACATTTCGGTATCGACGCCGGCGCTTCCCACCGTGCGCTCGACGATGCCCAAACTTGTTTACAAGTGGCCTTGCGCTATTTTGAGAAATTGGGACGTGAGGCGAAGCTCTCAGATCTGCAAAATATCCAAAATACCCAGTTGCCGTGGCTGCGTTTTTCGGTGGAAGCGTTGATGGAGCGAGATCATTATCGCACCCTGGTGAGAGCGTTACGTGATCGCCGCGAGGTCTTTATTACTTACGAAGGCGGTTCGCGGCCGGGGCAAGCGCGCAAAGTCTTTCCCTTGGGTCTCGTGCGCAATCCCGAAGCGGACTTCTTAGTGGCGACGGAAGGCAACAAAGACGGTGACGACGTCAAGCCCAAGCGCTATTTTCTCGACAAGATATCGGACGCCAAGAATTTGTAGATTACGGAACCTGTTTCAGCGGCGGTTCAACTTGCACACCATCTTGCTTGGCTTTCTCGAGCAGAAGCGGACGCAGCACCTCCGCCAACATCTCAAGATTTTTGAAATCGTCACTTTGGCGTAGGCGGAAGCGGCGATCTTTCCCACGCGTTAGGTCTTGAAGGTAAGTCTCGAAGGCAAAAATCGGCCCGGCGATGCGATGTGATAGTATGCGGCCCAATACCAAGAGAGTCAGCATAAAGCCCATGGAAATAAATGCGTAGGTGATTACAAAGGGCAGCAGAAAGCGGCGCTCGGCCAGCGACACTTGGCCGCCGCTCAAGTTGTCAATCGTAACTTTGAGAAAGGTATAGGAGAATACCCCGCTCAGCACCGCAAAGCAGGTGCCGATGCCGACCAAAGTGAAAATATACTTCCATTGAAAGCCCGGATTGATCCACAGCCGTTTGCGCGCGTTGAGGTCGGGCCAGAACAATTTGCCTTCGCGCAGTACACTGTAAATAACCAGTATGTACCCGACCCATTGAATGGCGTCGGCAAAGTTAAATGCCGGACTCCACAGACTGCGCGAGCCGATCAGCAAAAAGTCAGTGACCTCGCCGGTGACGATGCGGTCAGTGACGTTGCCAAGAATGCCACCGAGCAGGAACGACAAACCCACTCGCAGTGGTAGGGACCGGGTCGGTAGCAGATATTGAATTGCGGCATAAATAAAGACTAAGAAGGCTCCGCCTGTGCTCAAGGACACGATGCGCAGCAGGGGCGGTAAATCCGAAAATACCCCGAGGATCGCACCTGGGTTGTGATGCAACACTAAGCCGAACGGGCCGAAGAAACGCAAACCCGATAGGGTGGCGTTGGCCCAGGCCTTTGAGGCTTGGTCGATGGCCCAAATGGCCGGCACAAGGCCGATAACGAGACACCAATCGCGCTTTTTCATTACTCTGTATGGATCGGTTTTTTGCGCCCGCGCAGAGAGTCCAAACTACTTGGCTGAGGCAGTGGAGATTTGGTTTCTGCCTTGCCTTTTGGCTTGGTACATTGCCCGATCCGCGCTCTCGATGAGATCGCCGGCTTTTTGGCCATGATCGGGAAAACAAGCCAGCCCGCCGCTCAATGTGATGTACGTCAGACTCGATGAAAGTCCAGTGAAAGGCGTGTTCTCGAAATGAGCGCGGATTTTCTCGGCCACAAGCTGCGCGTCGGCAAGATTCAGGTGCGGAAAGATAACCGTGAATTCCTCGCCGCCGTAGCGCGAGACCAACCCCTCGGAGCTCACCAATTTGGCAAGCTGGGTGGCGATGCCGAAGAGCAGACGATCGCCTTCGGGATGCCCGAAGCGATCATTAAAAGTCTTAAAGTGATCGACGTCAAAAATAACTAGGCTCACGTGATCACCGCTGCCGCGGGCGATCTCAAGACGGCGGCGCAGTTCGGCCTGAAAAAAACGATGATTGGTGAGCTGCGTGACCGGGTCCGTGATGGAGAGATGTTCAAAGTGGGCCTTTTCAAGAAGAGTATGATGCAACTGCAAGGCCTCGGCCATTTGCACCAGCAGATAGTTGTTCTCCCACGGTTTTAAAAAAAATTTGTGAATATCGGAAGCGTTAAGAGCATCCGAGACCTGTTGCAAATCAATCTGGCCGGAAAGTATAGCGCGCGAGGTCTGCGGATATAAAATGCGCACCTGGCGCAAGAATTCAACTCCGGTTCCGCCGGGCATGCGGAAGTCGCTGAGGACAATGGCGCAATCTTGATGCTGTTGCAGCAGGGTCAGCCCCTCCGCGGGCGAGGTTGCGGTGAGCACACGAAAGGAACTCTTCAGTAAGCGCTCAAGGGATTGCAGGATGCTCGGCTCATCATCAACGCACAGGATTTTTGGCTGCGGGGCTTGTTCAGTCATGATCTTTGCGCGCCTCCATAAATGGCCAGAAGTCGCCGTTGAGGGTCGGCGAATAGTGAGCGACATTTTTTTTAACAATCGCGATCTGTTGATCATACCACAAAGGCAAAATAGCTAGATCCTCATGGACCAAGGCCTGAATCCGCATAAATAATCTTTTGCGCTCGGTGGGATTTTCGCTGGCGGCGGCTTGGTCTAACAGGCGGTCGAGTTCGGGATTGAGATAATTACCACGGTTGCGACCGGTCCGTGCTTCCTTACTATGAAAGGCCATGCGGTAGATGTCGGCGTCCACCGTCCCGACCCAACGCATGGTCGCCAGCTGGAAGTTGCCGTGCTTCACGTCGCTATAAAAGGTGCCCCATTCGTAACTTTGCGTGGTGATTTTTAGCCCCGAGCGCGACATTTGGTAGGCCAATACTTTGCCATTGTCGACGGCTTGGGGGGAGCTTGAGGTTTTAAGTGTGAGCTCGCGTCCCTTTACCCCCTCTTGCGCAATGGAATTCTGGGCAGTGCCCAGGTCAAATGGCAGATTTTTTAATGTCGAATTAAAGTAGTCGAGGCTGGGGGTCAGAATGGAAGTCGCTTCGAGCGCCATGCCGTGCATTTTGTAACGGATGACCTCTTGGCGATGAATCGCTTGGGCCAAGGCCTGGCGTATGGCCTTTTTGCGCAATAAGGGCTCGCGAAAATTGATCAGCAAGTAGGTCACGCTGAGCCCGGGATAGATAAAAACTTGGAATTCCTTGGGCCGCTGTTGAAACTCCCGAACCTTGTCTGGTCCAATCTCCATTTGCGCGATATCAATCTCGCCTTTGAGGACTTTTTGATAGCGGGTGTAATCATCATGAATGATCTTAAACAATAAATGTTTACTAGCGGCGTGGATGCCGGCTAGCTCAATTTCGACGGCGTCCTGGCGTACAAAGCGGAAGCCGCCGGTGCCGATCAGCTGGCGGGAGAAGTCGCCGCCTGCCGCGAGAGTTTCTTTTTTGGGCAGGATTTTGATCACCGGCAGATCAATCTTTAAGAACCGCTCGGACAAGTTCTTCACGGTTATAGTCACCACGATTTGTGAGTCCACTTGGCGCGCCTGCACCGACTGAATACTGTCGAGCATCGAAGCAAAAGGGCTGGTGGGGGAAAGGTATTGCTGAAACGAGAATTCGATATCTTCGGCAGTAGGTGTGCGTCCGTTGTGAAAGCGAAGATCCGGGCGTAAATAAAAAGTATAAGTGTGATCGCGCACGGTCCATGACTGCGCGGCATCGGACACTACCTCCAACTTTGGTCCGAGCCGCACGAGTGCGTTGAAGATCAGGCCAGAAATGCGCGTGCCCATGGCGTCGGTAGCATAACGCGGGTCCAAAGTCGCGGGCTGGGCACTCAGCGCGACCACCAAAGTGTCGAGCGGAATTGCGCCCTTGGGAGTGCAGCGGACAGCAATGATCGTCGTTAGCAATCCAAGCGCTAGCCGGTTGCGCAAAAAAGCTCCTTGTCGGTGCACTCGACGTTTGCGTGGAGGCTCCACCCTCATGCTATACTTTTCTGGTGCGGAAAACAATCCGCGGGCGCGGTCTCGGGAGGGGAAATGTCATCCATACTTCTTTTGTTTTTAGCCATCGGGCATGCCGAGGATTCGAGTTCGCGTATGGAGAAAAGTTTGGCGGGCCAGGACCTCAACACGCGCTTGGAAAGGATATTGGCGGCCTCCCCGGTGGCGCAAAAAAGCTTGGGCCTGTCGGTTGTCGATCTTTCCCATGCTCCGCAAGTCCAAGTCTATGGCCTAAATGAACAAAAGGAGTTTATTCCGGCCAGCATCACCAAATTGGCTACGGCCGCGGCGGTGCTCAAGCGTTTAGGGCCCAGCTTTAAATTTCAAACCACAGTTTGTTCGGCGGGTGCGGTCAAGAGTGGCACTCTGCATGGCGATGTGGTGCTCAAAGGGGGCGGCGACACCGGGTTTGTTTCGGAATCCATGTGGAGTTTGGCCAACGAATTCGCGCGCACGGGCATTCGTAAGATCGAGGGCGATGTGGTGGTCGACGACAGCGACTTTGATAAGACGCGCGCGGATCCCAGTCGCGATTCGGAGCGGGTCGACCGCGCCTACGACGCTCCGGTCGGGGCCATGTCATTCAATTGGAATTCGGTCAATATTTATGTGCGCCCAACTCAGGTAGGCCAGAAGCCCCAGGTCTATTTGGATCCGTTGACTGACTATTACCAAGTCGAGAACAAGGCCAAAACCGTGAATGGTTTAGGCGTGGCGCTTGAAGTCTCACGCTCGGGTCAGAAGGTGGTGGTGAAGGGCACGATCGGCCTGAGCCACGACGAATTCGTAGCTTACAAAAATATCGATGATCCTGCCGATTGGTCGGGTAAAAACCTCGCGTTTTTTTTGGAACAACGTGGAATACGTGTGACCGGCGAAGTGCGCGCAGGCAAGAAATCAGAGTCTTGTAAGCTTCTGGCGAAGACAGACTCCAAGCCTATCACCCAACACATCGCCGATATGATGAAGTTTTCCAACAATTATATAGCCGAAATGCTGACCAAAGATCTGGCGGTTCAAAGCGGCGTGATTCCCGGAACTCTCGAAGGCGGAATGAAGATAATCCGCGCCAACCTGGCGGAGAATATGGGCCTGGACTCCAAACGCTACACTTTGGTCAACCCCTCAGGTTTAAGTCGTCACAATCTCATGCGCGCGCGCGATCTGGCGGAAATTTTGGTACAGGCGAATCGCAACTTTCCTTACTTCGCGGAATTTTTGTCCGCCCTCCCGATTGCCGGAAATGATGGCACGCTCAAAAAGCGTATGCTCAATTCTGCGGCCACCGGTTGGGTGCGGGCGAAAACCGGCAGTATGAGCGGAATCGTGTCCTTGGCGGGTTACGCCGGACGCAAGAATGGCGAAGTCAAGGCATTTGCCTTTGTCTTTAACGGCAAGGCCGATCAGGGCGATACTGTTCGTCATCTGTTCGACGCACTGGCGACGGAGTTGGCTCAATGATTTTTTTACGCTTGATCGGAGCTGGGGCTCTAGTTTACATGTTTGTTTACTTTGCGACCGCGCGCGAGCTCGTACCCGACGACGATGGGCCGATGCAACAAGAAGAAGTGATGCCACCGCCGCCCGCCGAGGCTCCGCCACCGACCGCGCTCAATCCGAAATGGGCTCCGCCTAATTTTGGCAGTCAGATTCGCGCGCTCGGGTGGACCCCGGAGGCCTTTACGGTGCCGAAAGGCATGGAAGAACGCATTGATTTCTGGAAGAATATTTACACTCGCTACACTTCCAATCAGGGTATTTTGCACGATAGCAAGTATATAAATTTAATTTATTCTTCGGTTGATTTTAAAGACATAACCGAACTCACCGAACTGACTCCCCCTCAGCGTGAAAAGGCCCGCCGCAAGCGCGTGGACGCGATGAAAAAGGAAATCGCCGTGCGTCTGAAGCGCCTGCAAGAGGTCAAGGACGATTCGACTCTCACCGGCGAGGACCGCCGCTATTGGGATATGTTTGCTAAAATTGAGGAGCCTAAGAAATTCATCGAGGCCGCGCGGCGCGGACGTTTGCGCTTTCAACTGGGTCAGCGCAATCAGTTTGCCGCGGGCATTTATCAATCGGGCCGTTATTTACGGCAAATGGAAGAAATTTTTATGCAGGAGGGTCTGCCTCTTGAGTTGACTCGTCTGCCTTATGTGGAAAGTTCGTTCAACTTGCGGGCGCGCTCCAAGGTCGGCGCCACCGGCCTATGGCAGTTTATGCGCTCGTCGGCGCGCGCCTACATGCGCATGGACAATTCGGCCGATGAACGCAACGATCCGCTGCGCGCCACTCGCGCCGCGGCCAAAAAGCTGAAGGACAATTTTCAGATGCTGAAGACCTGGCCGCTCGCGATTACGGCTTACAATCGCGGTTCGTCAGGAGTGCGGCGGCTGGTGGAAAAAGAAGGCACCACGGATATTGTCGACTTGATCGACGTGCGCCGGGGCCGCTTTGGTTTCGCTTCGGCTAACTTTTTTGCTAGCTTTATCGCGGCGGTGGAAGTGGAGCGCAACGCTGACAAATATTTCGGTGAGGTGGAAGTCTTACCGGAACTGCGGGGGGCGGAGATTCAGATTTTTAAGAACCAGCCCGTCAAAGATATAATGAAATGGTTTAATGATGACCTGGCGCTGGCGCAGCTCCTGAATCCGCATGTGAATGAAAGCGTGTGGAAAGGGCGGACGCCGCTGGCCCGCAAGCAGTTCTTGCGCGTGCCGCTGCTGCAGGAAAATCAGGCGCGCGGCGAGCTGGAGTAGCCAGTTATTACGGTCGCTCCGGTCCCGAGGAGGCTTAATTAATATTTGAAACCTGCGCAATATACGGCAAATTACGGAAATAACCCTGATAGTCCAATCCATATCCCACCACAAAGTCATTCGGGATCTTAAACCCGACATAATCCAAGCTGCATTCTTCTTTCAACGCATCTGGCTTCAACAGCAGCGATGCCGTCGTCAACGATTTAGGTTTATGGATTTGCAAGTGGCGGCGGAGAAAATTCATGGTCAAGCCTGTATCGACAATATCTTCGACTAAAATCACGTGGCGGTCGCGGATGGAGCGACTTAAATCTAAGGTCAGGCGCACTTCGCCGGTCGACTGCATTTCGGTGTACGAGGACACTCCGCAAAAGTCGCAGGTCAGGTCCGTATCGATCGAACGAATCAGATCGGAGAAGAACATAAACGAGCCTTTTAGCACTCCAACCACGACCAGTTCTTTGCCGCGATATTTATCGGTGATGGATTCGCCGATTTTTAAAACGCGGGTTTTGATTTCGTCCGCGGAAATTAGGGGTGAAAGGCGTAGGTTGTCCATGTCGTCTCCCGTGGTCAAGGGTTAGACAAACTTAAATGATGGGCTTTCCCTGTCAAGGGGCGAAGGCTTAATTCTGGATCAAAATGCTCGCGGCACCGGGCTTCGTAGGCCTCGGTTGAGCCCACCAGGATATTTTCTTCACCCATGACCAGGCGCTGGGTGCGGGAGGCGGGGCCGCCGCAGACCCTGCAAATGGCATGTTGCTTGCGAACAATCTCGGCAATGGCCATCAAGTGGGGCATGGGTCCAAAGGGGCGCCCTCGCCAGTCTGTGTCGAGGCCGGCTACGATGACACGCCTTCCTGAGGTCGCCAGATGAGTGGCGACGGCGGGAAGGTTTTCGCCGAAAAACTGGCCTTCATCGATGGCCACGACGGACGTGCCCTTTTCACAAAGAGTTTGGATTTCGCTCGCGTCTTCGATCGGGATGGAAGGCAGGCGGCTCTGGTCGTGGGAGGCCACTTCACGCACGGAATAGCGTGAGTCGATACGCGGTTTGAACGTCAAAGTGTGTTGCTTAGCGATGCGCGCGCGGCGCACCTGCTTAATGAGCTCCTCGGTTTTGCCACTGAACATGCAACCGACAATCACTTCGATCCAACCCATATGCGACCTTGTGCGAATAAAATGATCCGACACTGAACTCCCCCCTCCGCGATAAAAACGTAAGAGTAGTGATTGTGCCTGCTTGAGGGAAGTGGAAAAAAGCGTTATGAACGTAAATTTTGTGGAAGGAGTCGGAGATGGCCAAGAAAGCGGTGCGGAAAGTGAGTAAAAAGGTGGCAGTTCGGGCACCTTCAGAAGTGGAGGTTGGCAAGGTTTTACCGAATTTTACTCTACCTGCGACCGGCAGCGAGAGTGAAATCTCGGTGCGTGACTGGCGCGGCAAAAAAATCGTACTTTACTTTTACCCGCGCGATGCGACGCCCGGTTGTACGGTCGAGGGTCAGGATTTTTCCCAACTCCTCAAACGGTTTCGCGCGCTTGGGGCTGAGGTCTTTGGCGTGTCTCGTGACAGCCTCAAGTCGCACGAAAAGTTCAAAGAAAAGCAAAAGTACTGCATGGAGCTGTTGAGCGACGAAGACGAAACCGTGTGCAAAATGTTCGGTGTGATGAAGCTGAAAAACATGTATGGCAAAATGGTGCGCGGGATCGAGCGTTCCACCTTTGTTATCGACCAAGACGGCAAGCTGTTAAAGGAATGGCGGGGCGTGAAAGTGCCTGGCCATGCGGAAGAAGTCCTCGAGTATCTAAAAACTATTTAAGCTGCGCCAGCACGACCCATACCGAAGTTCCGGCGCGGAATTCTTCGGAGGAAAAAATGCGCCAGGGCCCGTCTCCGGCTTTGTTAATAAAATCTTCGCGCACGCTGCGGATTCCCGGCTCGTAGAGAATGAGCAATATCGCTTGTGACCCCATTTTCACTTGGCCACGCAGCGAAGCTTCATGTACCGGCTTGACCACCGGTGCTTGGGCTGCGGTCTCGGCGGGCGTGTCGGGAGTGGGCAAAACCAGAGTGGAGTCCCATTTAATGCTGGCCTCCTTGGTGTCACTCTTCAAGTTTTGAAAATACAGACCGAACTGAAAGGCTTCGAGGGCGCTGGGCGCGGTTTCCAAGGTTAGTTGCGCGCCGGCTTGCAAAGTCATCGTGCGCGCGAATGCCATGCGCCTTCCTGCCTGTACGATTTCTAGGGCTTTGGCACCTTGAGCAAACAGGAAAGCGCGCCCCGCCGTGCTTTCGCTCACTTTTTCAGCGCCACTGTTGAGAAGCGGAATCAGCGCCTCACGCGAAACTTCCCAGTGGCTGACGTCCAACTTTTCTCCCGCGACGGCGATCGGTTCGCTCTCGGCCGCGACCAAAGGCTTAACATCTTCCTTTTTGGCTTCGGCCGGCGGTGGCGGGGGCAAGGGAGGCGGTGGCGCCGGAGCGGAAGTCACATTCGACTTTTTTACTACCGTCGAGCCCGGGGTCCCGGCATCGCGCGAGGACAGCGGGCTGCCCGCAAGCAGCGCCCCCACCTGACGCTCCAATTTCTCGCGCTGGGCGTAAAAAATGTAGCCCACCACGATCACAATCATGATCACGAGAAGCGACAGGTGAAAATCAGGGTTTTGCACTAGGCGAATCCACAAGGGCTTGGGCTTTTCCACATAGTGATCAACATCCAAGCCGCAACTGGCGCAGTAGCGATCCTTAGGTTGGGTAAAGCCACAGCGTGGACATTCCATCATCATACAAGAACAGGCTAAACTAACCTTAAATTTCGTGCTACTGAATTTATATGCATAAACCCGTGATGCTTAGTGAAGTGCTGAGTGTAACAATGCAAATGAAGCCACGCTGGATGTTGGACGCCACATTTGGTCGAGGCGGACACACGCGCGCGTTGCTCGAGAATTTTCCTGAGGCGCGGGTGCTGGCACTCGATCAAGATGTGGCGGCGGTGGAATACGGCAACGCCAGTTTTGCCGCGGCCATAGCGAGTGAGCGCTTGCAAGTTCAGCATTTTAATTTTCATAATTTCGCCGATTTTAAGGCTGTGCCCGCGGGCGGCTTCGAGGTGATTTTGCTGGACTTGGGAGTCAGTTCACCACAGCTGGATGAGTCCGCGCGCGGATTTAGTTTTTATCAGGATGGCCCGCTGGACATGCGTATGGATCAAAGTCAGGAACTTACGGCTGAGCATGTCATCAATCGCTGGCCCGAAGTCGAGCTTTTGGAATTGTTCAGAACCTATGGCGAAATCTCGCGGCCGCAGCGGGTGGTGCGGGCTGTGGTGAATGATCGTGTAAATAAACCGTTTTTGTCCACCTTGCAGCTTGCGGG
>JANXMF010000151.1 GCA_025354795.1 Pseudobdellovibrionaceae bacterium | reverse complement strand
GATTCGGGTTGGTCTTGCGGATGGGTGAGTAAGTCGAAGGAATCTGCTGCGCTCGCGGGCGATAAATTGATCGGCCAGCCATTTGCTCGCCAATCGCGTTAGGGACATTGTTTTTTATGGGCCTTTTTATACTTGGCATTGTTGCATTGCGGATTTCCAAATGCTGGCATAGGAAGCGGTGGCGCCATGGCCGGAGTTGCTACCACCGGCGGGCCAATACTTCCACTGAAGTTCAGGCTCTTGGGGCCGTTGGGCCGAGTGATGAACATGCGGATCACTTTTTGCTTGATGAGGGGATGGTGATACCATTTCAACTCTTGAGGGGCTGAGGAGCGAAATTCGGTTTCCCGTAGCAGACCTCTAAAGGGTACCCAAGATTCCTGCACAGCATATTCAGTGACTAAAGTGCCTTCGAGCCGTTCGATATTTTCAGGGCCATGCATTTTCTGTTTAATTTGCAACATCCCAAGATCCTTCTTAGCTCTAAGGATCACTCCGGTCTTGAAGGTATCATAGATCGCTTCCCAGTCTGAGTTTGGTTCGAATAGTTTGTTCACCGGAATTTCCTGGCCAACATCGCCATCGGAAAACGAAATGGTAATGGGAAGTTCCGAAAATTCTTCCTGCGTATGCTTGTCGAACCGGCCCGATCCGTCCTGTTCATAATCCGGAATAACCCTATAGAGCGCCCACCGCCATTGCAAAAGCGGCAAATCCAACGAAGCCTCGCCGAAAGAAAGGCGTCTTCGACCAATGGCATAGGTGTTTCCGCCGATAGTGATGTTATCGACATACATTTGGGTATCCATGAGCTCCCGAAACCGAGGTGCTAGCTTATACTTTTGAATCTCACTCACGGTCATATAACTTTTCACTAGGTTTCGATTTTGGTCGTAATGGATCCTATTGACCCAGTAGTCGACGGGCGTAATCTTGACAATGTCGTTCGCCTTGAGCTCGATACCGGTCGAGGGCTGTTCAACCTCTTCGGCGCGCAGTAGAACCTGGACAATATTGGCGTCGCGAATCGACCTGACGTCGATCTTGACTTCACTTTGCATGGTGGCCGATTCCGGTAAACCAGTTTGGTTGATCTGAAGTTCCTGTTTTGAACTTTCGGCAATGATCAATAAGGCGGCTGCGACCGTGATCTTGGCTTCCGCGGTTGGATTGGTGGGTCTTTCGTCAGCGGGTTCCGTGATTTGCTTTGCAATTTTGCGATCAACCTCGGCCAGAATATTGGTTGCGAGTGTACGCGCCAAGTCGTTGAATGCCTCGCTGGTGCCGGCTTCACTATTGATGACGATCACTTTCGAATTGATCGAGGACTGCAGTGCCAATTGGATTTCCGCTCTCGCCAATTTCTTTGCAAGGTCGCCACCCACATTCAACTTGAAATTCTGTTGGAGTTCACTGGACACCACTTCCGCATGCACTGAGCCCACGTTGGGCCGGCCTTGGAAACGAAATTTGATGGTGGCCGGAATTCCGTTGGGATCACGGATCTGTCTTAAAAAATAAAGCCGCTCAGCGTTCGTGACGACAAAGTGGGCCGTAAGTACTTTCGAGCTGTATTCTAACTGATCGACTTCCTCGCTCAAATCGACCTTGCGCCCGATCAATCCTGGGCTGGAAATGCCGAACAGGTTGACTTCAATCGAGGTGAGCGGAATGTGTGAAATCACATTCACCTTTGGCGCCTTAGGATTGGCTTCGGCCAGGGCGCTGATGACCTTGTCAATATTGCAGTTGTCGCGATCCTGTTGGATTTCATGAGCGTAACGAGGGCGCAAGAAATCATTGTCAGACGGGAAAAACAGGCGCAGGTCGAGGTAAAAGTTGCCAGCGTCCGGCCCGGGATCGGGTGGGCTCGCAAAACTGAAGCCGGCGTTGTCATCAGGGCCTGAGCCCGGGATCACCCGCGGCATCATAAAGATGGTATTCTTAAAATGTTGTGAACTTTGAAAAAAGGAGCGATTGCAATCGACGCTGGTTTTGATCGCGACGGGCATTAGGTTCACGGCTTCAATACCGCTGCGGGCGGAGGTCGTCTGAGTGGTCGCAATGCTGACGGCTGATATAAGCAGAGTCTGGCGCAAACGTAACATTTAGGCTCCTAATTTTCGGTTCGCAATTTGGTGTTCAAAAACTGTTCCAGGGGGGCTGGGTGCATATCATAGACTGTGGAGGGGTGCCAGCCGAGCTTGTCCACTTTCGGGGGCGTAAAAGGTTCTTGGGGGCGATAGAAATTGCTTGGGCCCCCCGGTTCTAGGGCCGCTTGCGCCGAAAGATGCGAATTTCCGACGCTTTGTAGTGAGTGGCGAGGTAGTGTAGTGGCGCGTCCACGACCGAGCGCTTGCCTAATTTTGATTGAACCATCAAGTTTTTGAGATGGAGCGCCGCGCCGGACTCTTCCAATATTCCAGCGTGTTTGGGAAAACCGCTTTCGTCTATGAAGATCACCAGATCGCCCGCCGCAATGGGCGTGGCATCACCGGGTTCATCTACAGTGCCGCGGTAAACGGGATCGAAAAACCATTTCAAAATGCCCGCGAACTGATCCAGCGACCGCGTGGGATCGTCAGGGTCTTGAGCCGTAGGATTCAGCCAAACTTGTGGCGTAAAGCCAGGCACCTGGGTGCGCACGCAAGCAAAGGCGTGGCAGTTGTTGGTACCGCCATCGAGATCCCAGCGAATACGTCCGCCCACCGCACTTAGGCCAGCCGTTACTTGCAGCCAATCGGGGTCTTGATCACGGGCAATGGGGGATGGCGGCACGCCTAGGTGCACCTTGCAGCTTAAGAAAGGATAGCAGAGCATGACGGCCATGACCGGATTCCCGTCAACTTCTTCGACTTTTAGAAACTCGACGAGCGGCAGCTTTTCAAGGGCCGCCTCGCAACCTAGCGCCGGCGGTTTAATGACAGTGCGCACCTGAGCGTTCGCCGAGGCAAACGGCGCAAGGAAAATAAAACCCCAATGCAAAAATAAACGCGGCTGGGGGATCGAAAATGTGGACATTCTTCTTTTACTCGCTCGCAAGTGTGCGGTTGGAATCTGGAGGTCTACCCTGTTTCGACTGACCCTACAAGGGGAGTGGGTAAAACTTACCGACTATCAAAATATTGGGCACTCCAGGAGCCGCGGTCTTGAATTTGGAACCGGGTCCCGCTAAGCGATCGTGTCCTTCGCTTTTTCCGCCAAGTCTGGATAATCCAAATTGTAGTGAATGCCCCGCGATTCATGGCGCTTGCGCGCGCATCTCACCGTCAGCTCGGCCACCAGCGCGATGTTGCGAAGCTCTTCAATTTCAGAATGGGTTTTAAAAGACGAGTAGTAATCGTTGATCTCCCCTTGAATCGTTTGTAAGCGATGTTCAGCTCGTTCAAGGCGGCGATTGGTGCGTACGATACCGACATAGTTCCACATTAGCCGGCGAATTTCATCCCACATATGGGTGATTACGATCATTTCGTCGGCATTTTCCAGGTGAGATTGGCGTAGCTCAGGCACTTTTACGGGTAATGCGGTTTTCGCTAGAAGCTTATAGCGCTCACTCGCAGAGTGAGCCATGACCAGACATTCTAGAAGCGAATTGCTGCCCAGGCGATTGGCGCCGTGAAGGCCGGTGCAAGCCGTTTCGCCCAGAGCGAAAAGGCGATCCACATCGGTGGCGCCGCTAACGTCGGTCAAAACGCCGCCACAGAGATAATGCGCAGCCGGCACGATAGGAATCGGTTGCGCCGACATATCGATCCCGAGTTCGAGGCATTTTTTGAATATAACCGGAAAACGCTTTTCTAAGTACTCGCGCGACTTGTCCTTGAACGCCAAATAAACACAATCTGCACCGGTGCGTTTCATTTCGGCGTCGATCGAGCGCGCCACGATATCGCGCGGGGCGAGGCTGCCGAGCGGGTGAAAGCGCTTCATAAACGCCACGCCTGCGCGATCGACGATTTCAGCTCCTTCGCCGCGCAGGGCTTCCGAGATCAAAAAGTTGCGCGCCTGCGGATGATATAAACAAGTCGGGTGGAACTGCATAAATTCGAGATTGGCAACACGCGCTCCAGCCCGATAGGCCATGGCGATGCCGTCGCCGGTGGCGCCGCTCCAGTTTGAAGTATACAAATAAACTTTGCCCGCACCGCCCGTGGCTAAAAACGTGGCTTGACTCAACACTGGAAAAACTTCGCCGCTCGCGCGATTCAAAACATAGGCACCCAAACAAGTGTTGCGCCCGATGTGTTTGGGATTCACATGGTGCTCGAGAATTAAATCAATGGCGTAATGGTTTTCGAGAATCTGTATATTGGGATGGGCGTGGACCTTGCGCAAAAGTTGGGCGTGCACTTCCTGCCCGGTGTGATCAGCGACATGTAAAATTCGGCGCACCGAGTGGCCACCTTCGCGGGTGAGCGCAATCTCGTTTGAGGTTTCGCCCAGGTCAAACTGGACTCCCCACTCGATCAAGTCGTGAATTCGCAAAGGGCCTTGTTCGACCACTTCACGCACGACGGCCGGATCGCAGAGTCCAGCTCCGGCGGTGAGGGTGTCCTGAATATGTTGATCGAAGCTATCTTCTTCGGACATGACGGCAGCGATCCCGCCCTGGGCCATGGCCGAGTTGGTGGTTTTAAGGTCAGTTTTGGTGCAAAGCAGGACCTTCGAATAGTCGGCGACCTTCAAAGCTAGGGCTAAACCGGCGAGACCTGAACCTAAGACTAAACATTCGGTGTCCATAGGATAGGAGTTCTAGAATGGACTCCCCAGCTTTGGCATACGCACCGCGTATCGAAAAAGTCTGTTGGAACGAGGGGAAAAATAAAACTAGAATAAAGTCAGGGGGTTGACGAGGTGGGAGGCATGGAAGGCTTCCCGCGCCCCGGCGATGATCTAGGGAAGGAATGCAATGCGGAACCAAAGCCTACGTGTCTTTCTTTACAGCTCGCTATCGATCGTGGCGCTGGCGCTGGTCTGGGGCTTTCGCCAGATTCCGGCTCAAGGCAAGCTAGCGCATAAAACCCTGCAAGAGAGTTTAGATCAAGAGATGATCGTACTCAACGGCGCGGTCAAGGCCTGCACGCAAGCGATGAAGTATCGCTTGCTCGACGTGCTTAAGGCCGAGGGCAACGATCACGTCACGCGCACTTTTGAGGATTCACCGTTCATCGCCGCAAGCCTGCTCGAGTGGGATCAGGTGGAGTGGAAAAGTCTGTGGTATTCGAATAAGAGTAAAACCGATCTGCAAAATACGGAGCTGACGAAGTGGTTAAAGGAGTGGCCGCTCAGCAAACTAGGGCCCGAGGAAGTCCACTTTAGTAAAGTCGCCGACCTTCAAGGCCAGCCCTATTTTGTGATTTTGGTGCCCGTGCGCAGGCCCAATCAGGTGCCGATGATGGGAGTAGGAATTTTCCCGGCCTCGCAGTTTGGTTTGAGTTTTTCGGCGGATGAAAATCGCGAGATCCGTGTGTTTGACAGTCAGGGCTTTGCGCTGGCCCTAAGTCACCCGGCGTATTTAGGGACTTCGCTCAAGGCGGAACCCATCGCGCAAGAGATTTTGCAAACTGAGGACGTGAGCACCCGGCTCGAGTGGACTGGTGAGCGCGGCACGCCCATGGTCGGCTTGGCCTCACGTTTGAGTGACAGCAATTTGTTGGTGGCGATTGAGGCGAAGTCCGCCGCGCATTTGCCGTGGTCAAACTGGCTCTATTTATTCATCTGTACGCTCGCGGCCTGTGCTATCAATTGGGCGCTGTTCAAAGTGGTGCTGCAGCCGTTGCTCGACCAACTCGCGCTCACAGAGGCGAACACCGTACAACTGCGTAAGCAATTGAGCCAGCAGCAAACGGCCTCGCCGCCGGTGGTGGTGGCGCCCATAGCCCGCACGCCGAAAGCGCCGGCGCTCTCCTCGCCTAAACTAAAAGACCACGACTTTATCGAAGATAAAGAGCTACCCGAGCCGATGGAAGTAGCGAGCGGCAAAGCATCGCTCGCGAAAATCATGCAGGCGGCGCTACGCGCTCTCGACCGCGCGCTGCAAGGGGTGGATGTGCACAGCAGTGGCCTAGAGGATCTCTACTTGGAAACCGATTCGTTGCAGCTGCAAACCGCGATCGAAGAGATTGTTAAAAACGCCAGCGAAGCCATGAGTGAAAGCCAAGTTCGCAGGCTTACGATCTCCGGCGCGCAAACCAGCATGGGTCTGCAGTTGAAAATCCAAGACAGCGGCGTGGGTATTCCAGCCAGTGATCTTGGCAAAGTCTTTGATCCGTTCTTCTCGTCGAAGGATTCCGAAGGGGTCGCGCGCGGGCTCGGCCTCAATGTGGTGCGCCGGGTGGTTGAGGAGCTGCATGGCCGAGTGACGATCCAAAGCCATTTGGGTAGTGGCACTACCGTGGAAATTCTATGGCCCGAGGCCGGCGTCCTCGAGCCTCGCTCCCAGCTGCGCCAAATCGGTCTCGAGCTGAGTAAACTGGCCGGTGATTTAGACGAGGAGGATTTTCATCAAACCCCGATTTTTACGTCGGCGCCGCTTTCCAAACCCGATTACCCCGAGTTCACTATTCGTAAGCCCAAAGTTAGGACGTTAGATTGAAGATTGACGAGGTTCGCGCTTCATTCACGATTTACGTGATCGCCAGCGATGAGAACCGGGTGAGCGGCATAGCCGAGCATTTGGGCGCGGCCGGCTACCTGGTGGTCAATTTCGCCGATCTGACTCAGGCGTTTTCCGAATTTTATTCCAATCCGCCGCACTTTTTGCTTTTCGACGCACTCGAAACCACTTTCGATCTCACCAAGGCCGTTCAGCAGGTCGCGGTGCAGCTCCCCGAAAGCCATATTTTTCTAGTGGTGCCGATCGCCGCGCGAGAAAGCGCGATTCCCTATCTTGATCGGGGAGTTTACGAACTGATCTTAACTCCGGTGCTAGCCCCGGTGGAACTGGTGCGCACTATGGACCGCGCCGCCGAACGCGATTATTTTATGTACCTCAACGAACGCTTGATGGAGAGCCAAAATCAAGCAGCGGTGGAAATCGCGCCGGCGATCGAACCGGTGCCTGCAAATCGCCACTTGGATTACGCGCGCGGGCTTTTTGCCACCACCAGCCTCGAGGAGTGCATGCAGTTTTTTCTCGAAAACAGTTCCGAACTGCTTGGCCAGTGCCCGGTGGTTTATTTTCGCTACATCAACAATCGTCGTGTGATCATGGCTGGGCAAAGCCATGGCGTTGAGGGCATTGACCTCGGCAATATTGGCATGAATCTCAATGACGTGATCCCAGGTTTTCGTGCCAATCAGCTGCGCGAGCCGATGCAGCTTGAACCATTTACTGAAATGGTTAAAGAGTTGTTTGAAATCGAGGATTTTTTTGCCCGTCCAGTCGAAGCGCTCGGCGAAATCCAAGGCGTCGTGTGTTTCTTAACGGCACGGCCAAGCGAGCCAACACTCGCGGCGCTCGAGGATTGGTTACTGCTACTCAACAAGGCTTTGAGCCTGGCGCAAGCCGACCGCCGCTTGCACGTGGTGGCGCTCAAAGACTGGGGCACCGACGTTTTGAACCGGCAGACGTTCCTAGTTAAAATGAACGAGGAAATCAGCCGCGCCCGGCGCACTAAGATGCCAATCTCGATGGTTTCGATCGCGGTGGATCAATATGGGCAAGTCTCCGCAAGTTTTGGCAAGGAAGAGGCTCAGTTGGTACTGCGCACCGCCGCCCGCATTCTTGAAAAACACTCGCGCGTGAACGACATCGTCGGGCGCATGGGAGTAGACGAATTTGGTTTACTTCTTCCGCACACCAATAAGGAAGGTGCGATGGTTAAGGCTGAGCGCCTGCGGCGGATCATCGAGTCCGCGGATTTTAGCAAGGTGTTGAGCCAATTCCCGCGCTTCACTATTTCGCTTGGGGTGAGCGAGTATCCCACCATGGTGCGCGACTCCGAGGAACTGTTGCAGTCGGCCGACGAGGCGCTCTTTCATGTGCGCAAAGTCGGCAATCGCACCGGCGTCAGCACCGCGCCTCCTGGTTTTGAACCCGATTTTGCGATTGAGGAAAAAGTCCCGTAATGTTGCGCGCCACCAACCTGAAAATTGACACCGCGACTCTGCAACAAAACCTGGCTTTACTTAGATTGTGGAATGGCGCGGCCAACTTTTTTTGCCCGATGGTCAAAGCCAATGCCTACGGGCACGGGCTCGAGTTGGTCGCACGCGCGGTGGCGACGACTAAAGGTGGCGCTTCGGCCCTCGGGGTGGCGTTGGTAGAAGAGGGTCTTGAGCTACGGCGCTTGGGCATTGATCTCCCGATTCTGGTGTTTGCGCCGCTCGACAATGCTTCCGCCGATGCCGTGTTTGAGTTTAAGCTCACACCGGTGGCGGGGCGTTTTGAGGACTTGATCGCGCTGGGAAAGCACGCGCTGAAAGTTCATTTAAAGTTCAATACGGGCATGAATCGCCTCGGCTTCACGGCGGGCGAAATTCCGTCACTTCAACAAATGCTGCAACAAAGTCCGGGGTTAGAAGTCACAGGAGTTTGCACGCACCTCAGCCACGGCGACGAAATTGACCAGCCTGAGGGATATTCGCAAACCCAGCTCAAGCGTTTGCACCAATGGACCAAAGATTTTCCCGGCGTTCGCCACGCGCACAAGAGTTCCAGTCTCGCCACCTTGGCGCGCTCAAAGATCGCGAAGACCGATGAAGTGGGTGCGCGGCCGGGGATTGGCCTTTACGGTCTTGCTCACGACGCCGATAAGACCGGCCCGGGTCTGCGCCCGATTCTCAGTTGGCGGACGCACCTGGTGCGGACACATGCCGTGGAAAAAGACGAGGCCGTGTCGTACAGCGCCCGTTGGGTGGCCCCGCGTCGTTCGCGAATCGGTGTGGTTCCGGTGGGTTATGGCGATGGCTACAGGCGGGCGCTGTCGAATAAAGGTGAGATGTTGTATCGCGGGCAGCGGGTTCCTGTTGTCGGCAGCGTCTGTATGGATTACACCCTAATTGATTTAACGGATGTTTGTCGTGACGAGCCCGCCCAGGTAGGCGAAGAGGTTGTGCTAATTGGCCAACAAGGTTTGCACGAAGTGTCCGCGCTGGAACTAGCGGAAAAAGCCGGCACCATCGTTTACGAAGTGGTGACTGGCATCACCCAACGGGTCGCCCGTGAGGCTCTATGATTCGGTACTGGCTCGACAATCGGGAACACGTCAGTCACGCGATTGACGATTTTTTTGCAGGCCTATGGCGCCAGGTGTATCAGTTTTTTTTCGATTGCGGCCGCACTTGTTTATTCTTTTATGAGTCCTGCAAATTGATTTTTCGCCCGCCGTTTCGTTTCGACGAAGTCATTAAACATATGGAGTTTGTCGGCAATAAATCGGTGGTGATCATTTTAATGACCGGCACTTTCACCGGCCTTGCGCTCGCCTATCAAATTTACCTGGGCTTCAAATTGGTCAATGCGGTCAATTTAGTTGGACCGACAGTCGCCATGGGGATCACGCGCGAACTCGGACCGGTGCTCACGGGACTAATTGTTTCGGCGCGAGCGGGTGGAGCGATGGCTGCGCGACTTGGCACCATGCGCGTGTCCGAGCAAATCGATGCTTTGGAAGTGGTGG
>JANXMF010000147.1 GCA_025354795.1 Pseudobdellovibrionaceae bacterium | reverse complement strand
GACGACGGCGGGGTTAATTAAAAGTCTTCATCTTCTCGTGCCGCTGGCTCGGCCATTCCACGCACTTCGTCGATGTAGGTTTGCGCTTCATCTTCGAACTCATTTTCGGTCGCAGACTCGTCAATCTCAAGTTCTTGGATCGCCGCTAAAAATTCCTTTTCACTGCGTAAATCTTTGCGTAAAACGTCGAGAAATTTATCGGGATACCGCGCGGTCAGTTCTTCAATGTAACGTTCCAGTTTGCCTTCGGTGAGAATTTTCTTGCGCACCTGGATTTTTTTCCAGAATAGCAAATAATGGTAGCGGCAATAGCCTTCAACAGAAGCGGCTTGATCACAATCTTTTACGCGGCAATAGCGGCGACCATCCGCATCGGTTAAAACGACTTCGTCACTGCCTTCTTCTTGTTCCGCCACTTCCTCTACAGCTTCGATTTCCGGGGTCGGAGCCTTTTTGACGATGGGTTCAGGCTTGACGGCGGGAATCGGCTTTGGAGCTTTAGCGACTTTTTCAATCTCGGGGGCCTTTTTGACGATGGGCGAGGGCGCAGGCTTCTTGTGAGCCTTGTTTACCAGCGTAGGCTTAACTGCGATTTTGACCGGGGCCTTTTTGGGGATCGGGGCCTTTTTGGGGATCGTGGCCTTTGGCGCTGTCTTTGCCGCTGGCTTTGCCGCCGCCTGCACTTTTTTAAGCACGGGCTTTTTGCTAGCTGCCGCTTTGACCGGTTTTGCGGCCTTAACTACCTTGCCAGCGGGCTTTTTGCTTTTTTTAAGCGCTTTTTTATCTACTTTTTTATTGTCGTTTTTCTTTGCCATGATCCGCTGAAGGTGATGGATTTTACTGCGGCGGTCAAGTGAATTACTCGCTCCATCCGATCGCTCCAGATTCGGTGCGAATAAATACCTGACCCATGATTTGTCCAGTTCGCACACCTTCCACGATTTTGCGTCCGTCGCCATCGGTCGCGGTTAAAAACTTGGTCTTGGGTGTGAAACCGATTGGACCTTGGCGCGAAGTTAAAAAGACTTTGGCTCCGCCCGTCTTCCACTTGAGTCCTACTTGGCCCGACTTTGACGTGACGTTAAGAACCGCCGGCGCCGCCGCAGAAATTTCCCAATTCGCCTGCTGACTTTGGCCATTGACTAGACCCTTAAAGGCGTCGATTTTCGCCAGACCCTTAGTCAACTGCAAGTGAAGTTCTCCGCCGCCACCGTAGACCGTGACTTGGCTGTCTTGGCTTGCAATCTGCATGTTTCCGCTGCAATCCCAGAGCGAAACCGGCCCACGTAGCCAATCCAAATTGAGCGCCCCGTGATTTCCGACCAACACAATCGGGCCCGACTCGCCTTTGATTTGAATCGCCCCGGTGTGAGTTCGCACGGTGAGGCCCGTGTTCACGGACTGTAGCGTAAGCGCCCCGCTTCCCCCCGTTACCTTGACATGGCCTTGAAGTATTGAAGCTTCCACGTCGGAATTCCAGTGGCTGATTTCCATTTTGCCTTCGTTCCAGCCGACGACAGTGGGCAGTGAGGGGCCGCTCAACTCAATGTCAAACTCAGGTCGAAACTCGGCACGCACCTGATTCATCCATTGTTTGCCAGACGCAGCATTGTAGACTTCGAGAAAGAGGGTGTTGCCGCGCCGGTCAACCGAGAGCTGCCAGTCTTCAAAAATGCGGCTATTCGCGTGCTGCACTTTTAAGTTCAGGTAAGAACCGTGATTTTTGCCGTGAAGCTTAAGCGAACCTTTGACGCCAACGATATGCAGTGACTTCACTCCCCATAAAGAAAGCCGCTGATCGGGATAGGCAGACTTGGAGTGCGGGAGCGGCATTGCCATGACAACAGGCAAAAGCCAGCTCCAGAGTGCAAACATGTGCATGCATATAATTTTGCGGCCTGCACTCGTGACACGTCAAGCTGAAAAGCTTGACAAGGATGCCGGCACTTCACCAAAATCGAGCCCACTTTAGAAAAGGGGACATGACTATGGAATCGGCTTTTATTATTAGCGCCAGACGTACGCCGGTGGCAAGTTTTCAGGGCGCTTTTGCGACGGTCCCCGCTCCACGGCTTGGAGCCGCGGCGATCACAGCCGCTTTGACAGACGCCCGCATTGGGGCCTTTTTAATTGACGAATGCATTATGGGAAATGTGCTTAGCGCCGGAGTCGGCCAAGCTCCCGCTCGACAAGCGGCCATTTACGCTGGGCTGCCCGCCAGCGTGCCGTGTATGACTATAAACAAAGTTTGTGGATCAGGACTAAAGGCTGTGATGCTAGCGGCCGACAATATTGCCTTGGGCCACACCCAGATTGCGGTTGCCGGAGGTCAGGAAAATATGACGCTGGCCCCCCACCTGCTGGAAAATTCCCGCCAGGGTTATCGCATGGGCAATGTGAGCGCCACCGACTCGATGATTAAAGACGGACTTTGGGATCCTTATTCGCAGATTCACATGGGCAACGCGGCCGAGCTATGCGTGCGCGAATATAAGATTTCCCGGCAAGCTCAAGATGATTTCGCGGTCGAAAGTTACAAGCGCGCGCAGAGCGCAATTCGCGCTGGATTTTTCAAAAATGAAATCGTCGCGGTCGAAGTGACGACGGGCAAAGGACCGGCGCTGAAAATCGACACCGATGAAGAGCCCGGCAAAGCGCGTTTTGAAAAAATCCCCGAACTCAAACCCGCCTTTGAAAAGGACGGTACCATCACGGCCGCAAACGCCAGCAAGATCAACGACGGCGGTGCAGCCTTGGTGATCGCTAGCGGCGCCGCCGTTAAGACTCAAGGCCTAAAACCCCTGGCCCGAATTGTCGCCCACGGCACCTTTGCCCATGAGCCCAAATGGTTCACTACGGCCCCAGTCAATGCCATCAAACAAGCTTTGCTACGCGCCAAACTGAGTGTGGACGACATCGATCTGTTTGAAATCAATGAAGCCTTTGGCGTGGTGCCGATGGTGGCGATGAAAGAATTGAATATCGCGCATGCCAAAGTGAATGTCAGCGGCGGTGCGGTGGCGATTGGCCATCCGCTCGGCGCGAGTGGCGCCCGTATTCTCACTACCCTGGTGCACGGTTTGCTCCGTCTAAACAAACGTTATGGACTTGCGACCTTGTGCGTGGGCGGTGGCGAAGGTGTGGCGCTCATCGTGGAGCGGGTATGAACAAGGTTTATCCCGATGCCCGGTCGGCCATAGCCGGCGTCAAAGACGGGATGCTGTTCTGTTTTGGCGGCTTTGGCATGTGTGGGCTGCCTGAAAAATCCATCGAGGCCTTGCGCGAGAGCGGCGTTAAGAATCTGACTTGTGTGTCCAACAACGCAGGCGTGGACGATTTTGGCCTCGGCCTGTTGCTGCAGCAGCGTCAAATTAAAAAAATGGTTTCTAGTTACGTTGGTGAAAACGAATTGTTCGAAAAACTCTATTTATCCGGCGAACTCGAAGTGGAATTTACTCCGCAAGGCACCTTGGCGGAAAAAATGCGCGCGGGCGGTGCCGGAATCCCCGCATTTTTCACGCCCACTGGAGTGGGCACCAAAGTGGCTGAGGGTAAAGAAGTGCGGCAATTCAACGGCCGCGACTATATTTTGGAACGCTCGATTCGCAGTGACTTTTCGTTTGTCAAAGCTTGGAAGGGCGACAAGTTCGGCAATTTGATTTTTCGCAAGACCGCGGCCAATTTCAATCCACTGGCGGCGATGGCCGGCAATATTACAGTGGCCGAAGTCGAGGAATTGGTGGAAATCGGCGAGCTCGATCCCAATCATGTGCATTTGTCAGGGGCCTACGTCCAGCGCATTTTTCACGGACGCAATTATCAAAAACGCATCGAAAATTTAACGCTCACGGAGTAAAACTTGCCTATCTTAACACGCGATCAGCTGGCAAAACGCCTGGCCCAGGAAGTACAAGACGGATTTGTAGTGAACTTAGGGATAGGCATCCCGACCCTTGTCGCCAATCACATTCCTAAACACATGTTTGTTATGTTGCAAAGTGAAAACGGTTTACTTGGCATGGGTCCTTACCCGACCCGCGAAAATGTCGACCCCGATCTGGTGAACGCCGGCAAGCAAACCATAACGGCGGTCAAAGGCGCGGCCTATTTTCACTCGGCCGACAGTTTCGCGATGATCCGCGGCGGCCATGTGGACGTGGCGATACTCGGCGCCATGGAGGTCGACCAGCGCGGAGATATCGCCAATTGGATGGTGCCCGGAAAATTAATCAAAGGCATGGGCGGTGCCATGGACCTGGTCGCCGGTGCTAAAAAAGTGATCGTGGCGATGCAACACCGTGATCGCGCCGGAAATTCGAAAATCATGACGAAGTGTGAACTTCCCTTAACAGGAGTGCATTGTATAGACCGGGTTTTCACCGACATGGCCGTACTCGATTTAACGCCCGAGGGCTTCTTGTTGCGTGAGGTGGCGCCCGGCCTCACGGTAGATGACGTTAAGCACGCTTCGCAAGCCCCTTTGCGGGTCGATGCCAATGTCCGGGAAATAGCGCTTGAAGGGTAGGTTTTTGCGGACTCGGGTGGGCGCCTGAACAATGTAAACCCCTGGACTAAACTAAATTAGATTTATCCTTCAGTCCCAGTCTTCGGTCGCGTTGAGCATGGGCCGCGAAACCGACATAATGGAAGTTCGAAGGGTTGTGCCACAATGTCCGGTGTAAAAAAACTGTCCAAGGGCGATATATTGTTTCGCGAAGGTGATCCTTCCGATGCGATGTACGTGATCAAAGCTGGACGCATTGCCATCACCAAATCCAAAGGCAGCGGCGAAATTGTTTTGGCTGAGAAGAAGGCCGGAGAAATGCTTGGTGAAATGGCATTCTTCGACGACAAACCGCGCAGTGCCGGCGCCAAAGCGATGTTGGATGCGGAAGTGATCGCGCTCCCTTTCAGTGCCCTGCACGCGCAGTTCAAAACTTTTCCAGAATGGCTCAAAGCCATGGTCCGCACTGTCAACGGACAATTGCGCGATGCCAACGCGCGCATCAAGAATCTTGAGTCGGCAACCACCGGCGACGAGGAGATGTTCCCGTCTCATATGGTCACTCGCCTGTGCGCGATTATCACCTTGGTCGGATTTAAATCCGGAGAAAAAACCGACACGGGAATGCTCGTCCCCTACACCGTTTTGCGCAACTACTGCATCCAGGTCTTTCAGCAACCGACCAACAAGCTCGACAAAATCATGGACATTTTTCAAGGCTTGAATTTAATGAAGGTCGAAGAGATCGGCGAGGGCAAAAAGCGCGTGACCATTCTCAATCATGCCCTGCTCACCTCGTTCACCGACTGGTACAATACTTATTTATTTACCGAACAAAGCAAACGCATAACCATTAACGAACGCGAAATGCCAACGCTGCGCGCGCTCGTTTTTTACGGCAAAAAAGTGACCCCGGATAACAAGGGTTTGGTGAAGGTCAATCTCACTGAAATGCAAAATAATTCCATGCGCGACCTCAACACTCTTTTCAGCGTCAACGATGCCGACACCCTCGCCGAGAAAAAGTTGGCCCAGGAAAAACAATCCGAACAAGGTGGAACGCTGTCGATGAAATTCATGCTTCATGATCTAGAAGTGATTCTGCCCTTTTGGGAAATCATCTACACCCTGAAAAAGGTACCTGGGCGGCGCTAAGCCGATTGGCCATCTTCTTGCACGCTCAGCCTCTATCACGATTGAGTTTCTGTATCAGGTGGGCATGCAGCGGCGACCGCGGCTGCAATAATATTTCATACGCCCTTGAGTAGGGCTGTAACATCTTTGCGGCAACGCAACGGCAGATCGGCATCGAGGGCTCCGCCCTCTTCACGCGTGACAGTGTACACACGAATGCTATTGGTCTTGGCGCGCTGCTGAACGGGTGTCCCCATGGTCACGACCACGCGATCGCCCTTAGTGACAATGCCAATTTTTAACAACAGCTCTTCGATTTGCTTTAATGCCTCTTCACTACTTTGATAGGGAAGGATCTTGTAAGTTTGAATGCCCCACACCAGTTCCAGTCGGTTTAACGGATCGATTTGGTGGGTGATCGCCACGATCGGCACCCGTGGACGAAATCCCGAGATCATCGCCGCGGTTTTGCCGGTGGTGGTGAGGCACACGAGTGCCTTCGCGTGGATCTTGAGCGCGGTGAGACTGGCGGAGGCGGCGATGGCTTCAGGGATATCGAGGGTTTCTTCCGCCAGCGAAATGTCCCAATACAAATCCGTAGTTTTTTCAACCTCGCACACGATTTCGTGCATGGTGCGGATGCACCGGAAAGGATAGCGGCCGCTGGCGGTTTCGGCGGAAAGCATCAGCGCATCGGAGCCGTCGATGACGGCATTGGCGATATCAGTGATCTCGGCCCGCGTGGGGCGCGGATTTTCGACCATGCTGTCGAGCATTTGGGTCGCCGTGATCACGGGCTTGTTAGCGGCATTGGCTAGGCGGATAATGCGCTTTTGTTGGCCTGGCAATTGGCTTTGCCCCACCTCGATCGCAAGGTCACCGCGGGCGACCATGATTGCGTCGCTCAGCTGAATAATCTCTTCGAGATTGTGCAAGGCTTCGAGCATTTCGATTTTGGCGATAATGCGCGGACCCGGATTATGTGCCTGGATCAAGTCGCGCAGCCTGAGGATATCGCTGCCCTGGCGGACAAAACTAAGAGCGACATAGTCAACATTTTTACTTAAGCCAAACTCTAGATCCGCAAGATCCTTCGGCGTCATGGCATTGATCGGCAAACTAGCGCCTGGCACATTCATGCCTTTGCGGTCCTTTAAAATTCCACCGTAAATCACTTCGCACTCAAGCTGAGTCGCGTTCTTGGATAACACTTTAAGTTCGATCAGACCGTCGTCGAACAAAACCTTTTGGCCCTCGCCAACCGTCGAAGTCAGCGCTTTGAAATCGGAGGGAATCAACCCGGGCCGCCCCAAGACATCGTCCACCGTGACCACGATTTTTTCGCCTTCGCTGAGCGTGATCGAGCCGCCTTCAAAACGGCCGACCCGAATTTTTGGGCCTTGCAAATCTTGCAATATGCTGACGGGCGCGTTCCATTTGCGCGAAAGATCGCGCAGGTTGTCGATCACCTGCGCGTGC
>JANXMF010000110.1 GCA_025354795.1 Pseudobdellovibrionaceae bacterium | reverse complement strand
TCACGCGGAGTCCTTCAGTACATATGAAAAATCCCATGGCCGTCATGATATCAGAACATATCAGCAGCTATCGATTCACGATGGCGTATCTCTTGGGTTTGCAAAGACATTGAAAACACAACTTGAAAAATGGCCTGGTATTGAAACGTTAGTCAAAGTCACCAGAAGACGAAAAGTCGAAGACAATCCGAGCACCGAAAAAGTCCATTACTATTTTGGAAATCTTAAAAAAGATATCCGTGAAATCGGAAACGCGATTCGTTCACACTGGGCTATCGAAAATAAACTTCAATGGATTTTAGACGTTCACTTTATGGAAGACCATTGTCCAACTAGGACTGGATACGCTGATGCTAATCTAGCGTTACTGAGAAGACTCGCTATCAGCGTTATGAAAAAAAATAACCCGATGAACAAACGCACGAATCTTTTGATGCTCAGATGTTCGATCCGCGACGATTTTTTGCGAGATATGCTATTTAGTTCAGCATTTTAAATGCGTCGGACCTGGGATCCGGTACCCGCGGTCCGCTTGCGCTCACTTTTTTAACTTTAGAGTTTCCATATACGCTTTAATTTCTTTATCTCTTTTTACCTTCAGGCCATTTTTATTGATAAAATCATCCACCGAAGGATCAAATGATTTCCTCAGCGCGGCTTCGTTCAACAATCCGTCGACCAGGATAAGGCGATCTTCCACATTCATATGAGGTGTTTCGAAAAGATCCCAAAGAGTCAGACGAACATCCCATTCGCGGTCTCGAATCATCCGTTGCTCCCATGGAGAAACATTTTCTTTTCCCCATAGCTGCTTTGAGACAGGGCACCACGAGCCATCTCGTCGAATTTGAAGGACATGAAGATACTCATGAATCAAGGTGCTGTAAGGCGAGTCTGCCGCCAAAACAACCGTCACGCCTTCGGCGGATTCGGACTTTTCTCCTCGGCACAATGTCTTTCCCATTGCGCCTTCTAGTTTGGTGATCTGATTTAGTTGCCCTTTGTCGATTCGGACATTGCCCCAGTTGAACAAAGGGGAAGGATTTTTCCGTCCTGACGTAAGAATCAAAACCTTGATTCCCTCTTTTTCAATACGTGCGAGAAGATCCTTGGCATCCAGCTTAGCCAATGCTTTTGATGTATCGACGGTCTTTAAGTCTTGATGGGTGCAAAACGTGCAAAGTTGTTTTTGCAGGTCTTCATAACTACTTTTATCGTGTTTTCCCTTGAGAAAATCGTAAGCTTTGGAAGGCTCCTTTTCAAAAGTGTAACTAAAAAATTCTCGAGCTAAAACTTTCTTATCTCGAAAATTGTAGCTTGGATGCTCGAGTTGAAATTGAGCCTGTTGTCCTTTTGAAAGCCCGTTCCAAAGTTTAATCGTTTTGGCCTTTGCTTTTTCCATCGAAAAAACTGCATGAAGGCGCTCGTGGTTGTAGGTTGTGTCGGCGATCCCGTAAAAATCTTCTTCCGCTCCGGCCTCAAAAAAAGTAATCGGATTTAAAACTACTTGATATGGCCGATCTAGCTTGATCAATGATGGTTGCAAACCAATTTGTGAAAGCTCCTTCCGACAGTCTATAGACGCGGAGGAAGAAAGCCATTTTGCATATTGCTTTTCACTTTCCTTACTGAAGGAAAGTCCCCTGACGGCATAGGAAAATACATCAGGCTCAATATCCTTCGAAGAAATAAGGTGATTGAATCGAGCCAAGCAGTAATAGTCAGCGATCATCTTGGTAACGCTGTTAATGACGTTTGTTTGGATTTTGGAATCAATATCAAGCTTCGGTGCTGTAGATACCAATTGAGCGGGATCAATACCTTGGCGAATTTCTGCCATGCGTGTCTGACATGTGGAAGATGGAGAGAGCCCACGACATGTCTTTAGCATCAAATCGTCTAACTGCTGCGTCTCAAGAGTCTTCCCGGTTTGCCCTTGGACGGAAAATATAAAGAAAATGGTCAGTAGAATTTTGGAAGCTAAAATAACCACTCCAAACATGTTTAAGTAAGTCTAATAGTGAACCAGGTGTCTACCCTTGTAAACAAATGGAATAATTTTGATCAGAAGTGCGCGCGGGATAAATGAGCTTAGAGTATAACCCATGAAATCCTCCAATTCTTCATTGTAAATTCATTTTAATAGGATTCTTAGGTCCAACCCATTTCAGACTCCCAGAGTGTTCCAAATCGCTTTTTTTCTTCGTAACCAACGGCCGTCATCGATCAACCTTCCGGATTGGCGGGATACTTCTAAGACTTTTTGCGCTAGTCGGAAAGAATTCATGAATCGTGATGAGTTCAAAGCCGGAGCCACGTTTGCGGAGTCCGCAAAAGATGTTTGCTCCAGCGAATATTCTGCCATTTACATCAACCGATGCGCTCCATCACGGGGCACTTCGAAAGGCAAATTGTGAATGAGAATTGGCCGGAACCACCGAATCTGGAACTGGTGCCGCACCACTTGCAATGCCATCTTCCATTTATGGCATTGCAATGGGGAGTCAGCTTCCGGCCCGTTAATTTTAAGTGGATCAATTCAAGACAAATTTGAGAGGCGATTTTTATCGTCGATCCAAAAAATTTTAGTGAGTATAAGGGAAATAAAGGCCACTTTTGCGCATTGGACGAATTATCGGCGAGTCAGTCTATGGTTAATTTTTTTAAATTTCGTCACGTTCTGGTTGGATTTTCAATAAAATTTCAGGTTTTGTTGGCTGCTGTAAGGTGATTTTTGGATTTTGATGTGGAAAGTTTCAGAATTTGAACGCAGCTGTGCGAAAGACCAATTGGATTGGTGAATCAGTGTTCCGGGAAAGTTTGAGTAAAGAAGTCCTCCTGGTTGGTAGGTGGAGGGCCCCTTGGAGACCCAAGCATTGGTGGGCTTGACGGGATGCCCAAGTGATCGAGGATTTTCCGAATGACTTTGGGGTCTTCAATGGCAGCTAGTATTTTCATATTGCCGCCGCATCTGGAGCATTGTCTGATGTCGATATTGAACACCCGCTTGAGAAGTCTCGCCCAGGACATTCTTTTTGGTTCTGGTTTTGGCTTTTGATTCGGTTGCACGAGTTCGAGCTTTGGTGGTGGTTCTGGTTTTGGTGGAACGATTTGTTTCCGATATTTATAGTGCGGGGCCAACACTCCGTGAAATCGCGTGAGATGAACTCGCGGGCGTGGAACCAGGGCTGCCAATTTTTCCATGAGTTCCATGGGCGTGAACTTCACGGCAGTAGTTCCATCAATCCAGGGTTTTTTAAGTTTGTAGATGATCTCGCCTCTTGAATTGGTGGAAAGCCTTTCTTCACTCACGGCGGGGCGAGCAATGTATCTGCAGATCGTCTCTAAGCGATCACGTTCATGGGCTTTGGTGGCTACCCCTGCATGGAGGGAAAATCCAGAGCTCTTCGCGACAAACCCTGAGTTTGAGTTGTGATCCGTATCGGACATGGATTTGAGCACCAATGCTTTTTTGCCCTTGGAAGGGATGAGTTGCAAACCTGTAGATCACAGAATGCGCCTGAAGCCTTGAAAACGCATCTTCTTCAGGGATCGAGAGTTTGGAAGTCTTCTGCGTCTTTGACGATGATTTTTTGTTTTTCCAGGTAGCGGGTCATTCGTTTGATGATTGTGGCAAGGACCTGATCTAGTTCTTTGGGTGTTGGTGGGCGAGTTGCGTAAAAGTCCACAGGCTCGCCTTGATCACTGAGCTCATAGGTGCCATCGATGTACAGTTGATGGAAATGGACATTCAGATTGAGGCTTCCGCCAAATCTCTGGATCAATGTCACGGCTCCACTTTTTGATTTTGCTTTGGGAAGATTTGCTTTTTTTTTGTAGTAAGCGGAGATGGTGGTGTGGGTGATGTCGAGGGCTTTGGACATGATCTTGGGTCTTACCGCCAAGCACAGCCTGATGGGGAACGGGAAGCTGATCACCCCCACTGACGAATTGGCTTTTGTGGCAGTATAGCGTCCACTAAGTGCGTGGCCGTCTCGTTCATTCTTCTACCACCGCAACTGGGGCAGAATCCCCGTCGTTTACAGCTAAATGCGACCAAGTGTTCCTGGTGACAACCTTCACGCTGGAGTCTCAGAAATCCGTGGGCCAGAATTCCACACCGTAAAAACTCATCAAACTCTTTTGTCACAAAATCTGGCAAGGGGTAGCCCTTGTCCCTGACAACCTGGCTTTGAAACTCAAGCCAATTCTCCTGGATAACTTTGTAGAGGACAGACTCTTCGGGCTTGTGCCGGGAGTAGGTGAACTTTTTGATTGCGGGGTTCGACTCGACCACGAAAGAGCTGACGAACTGCAAGACCGTGCCGGACACTGCACAGTGGTTGGTCTCATCCCGAGAGCCAATTCCAGCCGCCGGGCTAGCGACCTTACGTATGCACATGACGCCACCTACCTGTCGTGTTCGACTGGAGCGCATTCAAGTCGACAATATTCGACAAGGCGAATTTGCTGGCGTCATGTGCATAGGTAGGCTAGCGACTGTCCGGATTAGCGGACCTTGACGGACGAACTTATTTTGCCGCCAGTAATGCATTTGTCGTGGACAGCTCTTCTTTGCAATCCCGGTCAGCAATTGCTTTTTTGAGTAGGCATAATTGACCGCATTTCGTTTTCCTTTTCGCATTCATCAATCATTTTGATTTTCCAGATCTAAGTCATGTCGCAACACTTCTTATAACCTTCAAAAAAGGTGCTGGTTGAAAACCCGCACCCGCTGACCCTAAAAATGCGCTTGCTTGTATTTTTCTTCGGTAAAATCATCGACCTGAATCGATTCCCACTTAGCCTTCGCGCACTCTTTCAGTGTTTGATACTCGCTCTCGGAAATAATTCTTTTTTCTTTGGCGGCCTCGATCAGTGCATCGCCTTTCAGTTTTGGAATTTCTCCCGAACGTCGAGCTCGGGAAACTTTTCTTTGGATGGCTTCTGATTGCAGAACTAAATTAAAGGTGTACTCCAAAAGACCCAATCTTTGTGATTTGGATTCAGGAATATAAATGCCTTCAGTTAGAAATTTTCTATGTTCTGCATTTTGCAAAATCGATTCGCAAATCACGTGCTGAAGATGATCCGAAGATTGGCTACCGATGGAATTAATTCTAGACCATGCACCGATGACCTCTTTAAAAAACCAATGAAGGGTTCCAAAAAGAATTTTGCCGCCAAATGATTTTTGTTTTACACCAAACATATTGTCGAAAATTCCGTCGAACGCGTTTTGAATATCGTTCAAGCTTTGTTTCAAAACGAATTTCGCAAAAGCCAAGTCTTCGGGGCGACGACCCTCGGCTTCGAAACGTCGAAGTGTTGCTGTCGCCACATACATGGCCGATAAAATGTCGGCAAACCGCCCAGTGATTTTTTCGCGAAATTTCAAGGTGCCGCCCAAGGTTCCCATCGCCAAATCAGACATAATCGCAAAAGTGGCAGACGCCCAAGAAAGTCTTCGCACATACATTTTTAATCCCGGCGCTACGGGCGCCGACGCCAAATATCCGCGAGTTAAAGACAACAAAATCGATCTCGATAGATTGGAAACAATATGACCCATATGTCCAAAAAAGGCTTCGTCAAACATCTTCACATCATTTTTTTCACAGGCCACAACTTCCTTGTACGCATAAGGATGCGCGCGCAAAGCCCCCTGGCCAAAAATAATTAAAGTTCTGGTTAAAATATTTGCGCCTTCCACGGTGATCGAAATCGGCGTGGCAATATAAATTTCAGCCAACAAGTTTTTTGGTCCTAAAGAAATCGCAGCACCGCCCATAATATCAAAGGCGTCGTTGATTAGCTTTCGTCCCAGTTCAGTTGAATAATGCTTAAGCATCGCGGTAATCACTGGCGGTTTGATCCCCTTATCTAGGGCACCCAGCGTGTATTTTCGAGCCGCATCCAAACCGTAAGTAAACCCCGCAATTCTAGACAAAGGCTCTTCAATCCCTTCGAATTTTCCGATGGGAACTCCGAATTGTTCGCGAATCATCGAGTGCGCACTAGTCACTCGTGTAGCAAGTTTCGATCCACCTGTCGCTTGCGCTGGTAGAGAAATTCCCCGACCTGCGGCCAAACATTCCATCAACATCATCCAGCCTTTTCCGGCCATTTCCAATCCGCCGATAATTTGGCTGGCGGCAATCACCACGTCTTTTCCTTGTGTTGGGCAATTATAAAACGGAATTGTTAAAGGATCGTGGCGCAAACCTAAAACCACTCCGGGAGTGTTGGCTGGGATCAGGGCACAAGTGATCCCAAGATCTTCGCCTTTTCCCAGCAAGTTTTTAGGATCGCGCAATTTAAAAGCCAATCCCACCAGCGAGGATATAGCTGCTAGTGTGATCCAACGCTTGTTCCAATTTAATTTGATATAAATTTTTCCATCAACGCCTTTGAAAAGCTCGCCACTCGAAGTGATCGATCCGGCTTCGCTACCAGC
>JANXMF010000014.1 GCA_025354795.1 Pseudobdellovibrionaceae bacterium | reverse complement strand
CGACGCGCCAACTCGAGGGGCTGACGACCATGCAGGGCCAGGTGGATTGGCTGCTTAAGCTTATGGATCGGTTGATTGATCCGAAAGTAAAAATCATCGTCTCGGGTCACAGCTGGGGAGCCGAGTTCGTGGTGTTTATGCAGCGACATTCGCACGAGCCCAAATACAAGCGTATCTCCGCTTTTTTTGCGGCGGCGCCGCCGGTCGATGTGAGCTTGGGCGGTGACGAGGAGGAGAAAGCCCGCGTTGAACAGCACTTCGAGCAGAATTTCGCGGATTACAAGACGAGGATTGCGCCATCAGATTATGAGTTCCTCAGCAATATATTACGTCATGGGAAGGTTTCACCGGTCGGTTCGTTCTTCACCGCCTTTACCGAATTGGATTATCATACGCCGCCGCTCACCCTCGAACAGCAGGAAGGGCAGGCGAAATTAGTGGTGGTGGTGGGTGAGGCAGATGGATTAGTGTATGTGGGCCGGGAAAAGTATTTTCAGACCGTCTTTGGCAATTTACCTAAACATTCAAAGTTTATATTGCTGGGTCCTGGTCGGGTTTGGAAGTCTAAAACTCCTGACGATTTCTATCCGACCGGGCACAACGTTTGGGATTTTCTCGATCAAAACGGCAAGCCCGTGGTCTATCGCATGATCGCTGATCTAGTGCATGAATTCGCCCCGAGCGACAGCGGCGGCGAGGCGGCCGACGAGGTGGTCATCAAGCTCAACGAGTTTTATCGTAACTACGCTAACTTTTTCTTGTTTCGTGAATTGGTTGAGCGCCACGAAGAGTTTATTCGTGTCGCGACACCGGAGCGCGCGGCCTTAGAAACCCAATTGAAAGCTACGGATCGATTTTTAAATCAACTGCAGGAGATTGAAAATAAGTCGAAGGCGGGTTTGAAAGCTAAACTCGCGGTCGCGTTGCAGGAGCTGCGTCAGCGTCTGGGAATGTCTGATCAGGGCAGCGTGGAGCAGGCCCGCGCGGAGTTGGCTTATCCGCCGATGACTCCGGCGCGCCAGGCGCAATTGAGTGCCTACGTTGCGCAAGTCGAAGCGATTGAAAACGAAATCGGTCCTGGTTTTAATGACGAGGAATATGCACGCGATTTGGCCGCGCTCACGGCCGAGTACGGTCCGGTACTCGAGCGTCGCGGCATCGAAAATGTCACACAGTACTTTCCGGCTTTTGAGACTCTGGTGAAAACTCCGAAGGGCGCGCTCTCAAAGGATGACGAGCGCGATCGCGGCGCGCTTTCAAGACTGCAGCAGGCATTTGTCGAAATCACTCGGCGCAAAAATGCACGCATGGACAAGCTGCGCCTCGAGAGGATTGCGCAAGTGCAGCGCCCGGATGGTGATTTGGATTCGCGCATGGCTCGGCGCCAACTCTTAGCGGATCGCTCGGACCCAGAGCGCGCGTCCAAGTTGCAGCGGTTCATCGATGAGGCGCCGATAGTCGAGGCTCATGTAACGGAACTTGAGGCGCAAGCCGTGGCCGCACAAAGTGCCACGCTCATTAGACCGGAGGGCATTGCTTCCGTGGAAGAGGCGCGGGCCCTTAAGCTCAAACTCAATGCGCTCCAGGATTTTACCTATGCGCCTCCCGGCGATCCCCACATTGCCCGACTGGCCGCTGAAGTTCGCGCGCTCGTGCAACAGCGCCAGGAGGTGCGCAAGGGGACGGATTCGGCGCGGGGACTCAGTCAGTTGACTGCGGCTTTGCAACTCGCCGAGAAGCAACGCTCCAGCTTACTCAACGCGTGGGAGGAATTTTCGTCCTTCACCTCGCCGCGTCTGCGCGAGATTGCGAAACTCACGGAAGAAAAATATCAGCACGCTTACGAACTCTATTATGACTACGAATATGCCAATCGGGCTTGGCTGCGCGAACTCAAGCGCACGGGCACTCTGACTGCCGCAAATATTCTCTTGAGCCGGCCCGACCTCGAGATGAAGCGTATCGCCTTTCGCGCGGCCTATGAGGAGTACGCAGCACTTCGCGATGCCCGTGAAAAGAACCTGCGTCTGGAGGCGCTGGCGCAAAGCCTCGACGGTGCGCCACCGGAAAAAGTGGCGAAGGCCCACGAACTCGCGCAGAAACTATGGGGCCCGCAAGGCGCCATCGCGAGTTCGCGCACTCTGGAGGATGAACTTGAAACTTTGCGGCGCGAGGAGAGCCTGCTCGAGCAACGTCTGCTGCATAAACAATGGGAATATATTCAGGCGATGGAGGCGAAGGGCGAAAAGCTGCCCTATCGATTCGAACGCTTCAATATTCGCGCTTTGCTTGAGCTTCCTTACGAAACCTTGATTGCGCGTCTTCGGACGGAGCCGACGATGCTTGAAGCCTTTCGCAACACCATCAATATTGGGACGGAATACAATGCTAGTTTACGTAAAGAGGCCCAGAGTAAGGACAGCGGAAATTATTGAGGCCGGTCCAATGTCAAACCTTCGCAGTCGGCTGACTCAACGACTCAACCGACCGGCGTCCACCTCAAGGTCTCCTTGATTTCAACTTATCAACATTTAAAGGGACCATTAGTTTTAACAGTTCTCGCTCCCGATCCCCAAAAGCACTCAAATACCGCGTAGCGTAATTGTGCACAAGCGTAGTTATTACAGCTAGTTATAATAAAATAAGGTGCTCCATTCAACTGCAACTTTCTTGCACCTCAAAAATTCCTCCCATGACAAAGTGGTGACAATTTCCCTTAAAGCTTCAGCTATCCTAAGTGCGGGCTATGTTACAAGATTTTCATCTCATTCATCGTCGCCGGCCGGCTCAATTTGAGTCACCGAACACTCCAGTGTGGAGCACCTGTCTCCGCCATCTTGCCTTCGTCCGCGCGGACTTTGCGCCCGCCCCAGGTGACGAAATGTACTCCGGCGCGAGCGCCTATCGTTTTTTACTCGAAGTGGTGTGCGGGCTGCAATCGCCAGTATGGGGTGAGACCGAAGTTTTTGGTCAATTCAAAGTGTTTAGTGCGGAGTGGTTGAAGCACGAGCAGAGACGTGCATCGCTGGTGCAAAAAATCTTGAATGACGCCAAGGCCATTCGCACCGAATTTTTGTTAAATCTAGGTACCCAATCTTACGGCGGCTGGGTGCGCAAAAACCTTTGCTCCGAAAGAGTGCACGTTGTTGGCGCCGGTATTTTGGCGCGTGAAATTTTGCCTTATTTGCAAAAGCGCAATCTCGACCTTCGCGTGCATGTTCGCGATGTAACAAAAGTAAACTTTTTTAATGGTCCTGTGTTGAATATCGCCGATGAAAAGTATGACGGAGGCGCGGTGATCGTGGCGGCTCCGCTTGCGCGCGAAGATCTTATGCGCTGGTTGGGTGACCAGGCCGCGCCGACGCAGGTTTTTGATTTGCGCGGTGACGCGGATCCGCTCCCATTGCCGTTGCGCACGCAAGTTTTTTTATTGAGTGATATTTTCGCGCAAATCGAAGCCACCAAGTCGCGTCTGCGTCCGCGCATGGAGCTTGTGCAGCAAGCAATCTTGGCGCGCAGTGAAAGGGCTGCGGCGGGTTCATTACTACGGCCGATGGGGTGGGATGACCTGTGCGCTTGAGGATCGCCTCGCGCAAGAGTGATCTGGCGCGCTGGCAAGCTCTTCAAGTCGCCCGGCACTTCGCGGCCCTTGCGCAAAAACCACAAGCCGATTTTATCTATAAAGCCTCTTTAGGCGATCAGGATCTCGATACGCCCTTGGCCAACATGGGCCGGCGCGGGGTTTTCACCGAGGACTTTTATGCCGATCTGATGGCGGACCGCTGCGACCTGGTAGTGCACTCGTGGAAAGATTTGCCAGTTGAGCCGCGCGAGGGGACCGAGGTGGCCATGACGCTCGCGCGTGCAGATATGCGCGATGTGCTGTTGGTACCCGAAGCCGTGTGGCAAAAGGCAAGCGCGGACGGGCGACTGCGCATTCTCACCAGCTCGCCGCGACGAGTATACAATCTCCGTCAGGGGCTTGCGGATTTGCTGCCCGCGCCTGTAAGTCTCGAGTTTAGTGACGTGCGCGGCAATGTGCCGACTCGTTTGGGCAAAATGCATGCGCAAGGCCGCGCACTGGTGCTTGCCAAGGCCGGGCTCGATCGGCTGCTCGACGCCGAAAACGAAGGTTTTTTGGAAAATAGTGTGCGGGCCCAGCTAAACAATTGTCGATTTATGATTCTGCCGCTGAGCCTGAATCCCTGTGCCGCCGCTCAGGGCGCGTTGGCGGTGGAAATTCCGCGAGCCAAACTCAATCTGCGCGATCTGTGCGCCAAGCTGAATGACGTCCACACTTTCACCAGTGTTCAAATAGAACGTGAGATGCTCACGGCCTATGGCGGCGGCTGCCAGCAAAAGATTGGCATCGCCATTTTGACTCGTGATTATGGCCAGATCACTTCCTTGCGCGGGATCACCGAGCAAGGAGAGACGCTTTCGCGCTGGGAGATCACCAGTTCAACGCCTTGGCCGCGGGCCCGCTCAGGTGACCAGGTCTTTCCATTGCACGGAAGCGAAAATTCTTGGTTTGAACGGCATCCGCTGAAGCCCACAGCTGACTTTAATAGTAAACAAGGTTTAGTTATATCGAGAAAAGAGGCTTTGCCATCAGACTATGTGCCGCCACTCTCGCAGTGGATGTGGACTGCGGGAGTGAAAACTTGGCGTCATTTGGCCAAACGCGGAATTTGGGTGCACGGCAGTTATGATGGCCTGGGTGAGAGCGAGGCCACCGGTATCGATGGGCTTGCTGGTCAAGGGGTGGAGTGGACCAAACTCTCCCATAGCCGGGGCGAGGGTGCCGATGTCGTGGCCACCTACGAATTAAAGCCGAAGCCCCAATCACCGGATCTGCGCGGGAAAACGCATTTTTTTTGGATGAGCCGCAGTGCTTTCGAGCGCGGCTTTGAACTTTTCCCTGACGCTATTCGCAATGGTTACAATGCAGCAGGTCCAGGTCACACCTTTACCCATCTGTCGCAATGGACAGAACTAAAAAATCCTCCTAAGGTATTTATCGATTTGCAGCAATTCTTGGCTGAGACTTTACCTCATTAATACAGGAGTCCACCGCCATGGCCCTTGAAACGACCCAGCAAACGACCTCCGCCGCACTCTTTGCGCGCTCGCTGAAAGTCGCGCCCGGTGGCGTGCATTCTCCCGTGCGGGCCTTTAAGAGCGTGGGCGGAACACCGGTATTTTTCGCGCGCGGCGATGGCGCCTTTTTATTTTCCGTCGAGGGTCAGCGCTACATCGATTTTTGCCAGAGCTTCGGTCCCAATATCCTCGGGCATCGCGATCGCGAGGTTGAGGCCGTGCTGAAAGAAGCGGTTGAGCTCGGATGGTGTTTTGGCGCCTGCGAGCCTTATTCCCTGGCGCTCGCGGAATTCGTACTTAAGGAATTGCCATGGATCGAACGCATGCGCTTCGTATGCTCCGGCACCGAGGCGGTGATGAGCGCACTGCGCGTAGCGCGGGCGGCAACCGGGCGCAATGTGATTTTGAAATTTGAGGGCTGCTATCATGGCCACGCCGATTCCATGTTGGTCAAAGCGGGGAGCGGGCTGGCCGGCGTTTCGGCTGCGGACAGTGCCGGCGTTCCTGAATCGACAGCGGCGCAAACGCTGACGTGTCCGCTCGACGATGAAGTCGCGCTGGAA
>JANXMF010000010.1 GCA_025354795.1 Pseudobdellovibrionaceae bacterium | reverse complement strand
GCGATGAGAACCAGTTGCACGCCGCCGTGGTGGAATTGATTGCTCTTGACGATGCGGAAATTCGATACTCCACGGTGCAGAATTGGTACACCGGCGATCCTGAAGGGCGTGGCGGGATTTTTAATTTCGTCACCAAGCGCGGAAAGTGCATTGGCCGCAATTCTAAAATCTCATGGACTCAAGTTGAAGCCGGCTCGGCCATCACCTGGAAGTACCCGAGCTGTATTTTGCAAGGTGAGAATTCAGTGGGTGCGTTTTATTCGGTGGCGCTCACCCACGACAAAATGCAAGCCGACACGGGTACCAAAATGGTTCACGTCGGCCGAAATACTCGCAGCACCATTATTAGCAAGGGCATTTCCACCGGCCACTCGGTGAACAGCTATCGCGGCCTGGTCAAGATTTTGCCGACCGCGGTGGGCGCGCGCAATTATTCCCAATGTGATTCGATGCTGGTCGGTGAGTTGAGCGGCGCCAATACGTTTCCTTATATAGAGGTTAAAAACCCAAGCGCGGTGGTTGAGCACGAGGCTTCCACATCGCGCATCAGCGAAGAGCAACTTTTTTACTTGCAGTCGCGCGGGCTGACCCATGAAGAAACGATTTCGCTGCTGGTGAACGGGTTTTGCAAAGATGTGTTCAAACAGCTGCCCCTGGAGTTTGCGGTGGAAGCGGTGAAACTGATCGAAATGAAATTGGAAAACAGCATTGGCTAGAGGAATATATGCTTAAAATTCAAAATTTACAGTCCACCGTGGCGGATCGCGAAGTGCTCAAGGGTATTTCACTAGAGGTGAAAGCCGGTGAAGTGCACGCCATTATGGGCCCGAACGGTTCGGGCAAATCCACGCTGGCTAAAATCTTGGCCGGCCACCCCGATTATTCGGTCACCGGCGGTGAAGTGCTTTACGATATCAATTTCAAGTCAGAGAATCTTTTAGAGATGAGCCCCGATCAACGCGCGCGTGAAGGCGTGTTCTTAGCCTTTCAATATCCGGTGGAAGTTCCCGGCGTAACCAATCTCACATTTTTGCGGGCTTCGTTCAATGCCGTTTGCCGCCATCAAGGCGTGCAGGAAATGGAAGCCGGTGCCTTTGCCGCGTTTGTCGCGCGCAAGGCGGAACTAGTCGATTTAAACCCCAGTTTCCTTGAGCGCGCGGTCAACGAAGGTTTTTCGGGCGGAGAAAAAAAGCGCAACGAGATTTTGCAAATGGCCGTGTTGTCGCCGCGTCTGGCAATTTTAGACGAAACTGATTCGGGCTTGGATATTGATTCGTTGAAAATCGTCGCCCAAGGCGTGAACAAGCTCCGCACCAAAGACAATGCCATCTTATTGATCACCCATTATCAGCGTCTGCTGGATTACATCGTACCGGATTTCGTGCACGTCTTGTACAATGGGCGCATCATCCAATCCGGCGACAAGACCCTGGCGTTGAAACTGGAAAAACAGGGTTACGATTGGCTAACGAAGGCTCAACCATGAATTTTGCTCAGCAGGCACAATCGCGCTACGATGCCATCATGGCCACTGGCGCGGAAAAGTCTTTTCGTGAGGAAGCCTGGTCCGCCTATTTGAAACTCGGGCTTCCCGATGGCAAAAACGAAGCGTGGAAGTATTCCAACCTGAATGCTTTCAGTAAAAATCAGTGGAAGGCGGCCCCGAGCGATCCGGCCGTGCCGGCCGCGGTACTAGCGCTCATGCAACAATGGCGCAGCGAATTTGATATCGCGCTCATGATTAATGGCCAGTTCAGCAATAAAGACTCCCCGCTCACTTTGCATTCCGGTTATGAATTGACGCGGCGAAATTTTAACAGCGGGTGGTGCTTCGACTTTGACGACGGGCTCATGGGATTGAGTGCCGCCACCCACAATGGTGGCTTTGATCTGCACGTGGCGGCGGCTGTACGTCCGCTGTTGGTGATCCATTGCCAAACTGGCGAGCACAGCTGGTCGTCTTCTATAAACCGTATTTATTTATCAAAAGGAGCGCGTCTTCAGTTGGCTGAGATTTTCCTGGGTGACGCTGCGACGTATTTGCGCAGTGACATTACCTGGGTTCAGTTGGATGCGGGTGCGGAGTTCACTTGGGTTCGCACCCAGGAAGAAGCGGGCGGCGCCGTAAATTTTTCGGAGGTGCAATGCGATCTGGCGGAGGATGCGCGCTTAGCGATGACGCAAGTGAATGCCGGCGCGCAATGGGCGCGAGCTTCGTTGAAAGTTAATTTACGCGGTGAGCGGGCCGCCGCACAAATCAACGGTTTGTCTTTTGGGCTGGGCCAGCAGCACTTGGATCAGCGTGTGCACGTTAGGCACTGGGCCGCGCACACCACTTCGGCACAACTGTTCAAAGGCATCTTGCGCGACCGCGCGCGCGGTGTGCTCAATGGTAAGATCTATATCGCTCGAGGCGCGCAAAAGGTGATTTCCAGCCAGTTCAATCACAATCTGCTATTGAGCGCGCAGGCCGAAGCTGACACCAAGCCCGAGCTTGAGATTTACGCCGACGATGTCAAAGCCAAGCATGGAGCGACGGTCGGCCGCCTAGACGATGAAAAGTTATTTTATCTCGTCACGCGCGGGATTCCGCCGGACCGCGCGCGGGAGATGCTAGCCCAAGCTTTTGTGGGTGACATCTTAATGAAAATCCCGCGCGCGCAACTGGCGAGTCTTGCCGGCGCGCGGGTAACGAAATTGCTACCGGCGTTTATGGAGTCTACAATATGAGTTTAGATGTACGTGCTGAATTCCCCCAATTTACTCGCCAGTTACGTGGCCGCCGCTTAGTTTACTTGGACAGCGCCGCGACCACGCTCAAGCCACGGCCCGTAATCGAGGCGGTCATGCGCCACATGGCGACGGAGACCGCCAATGTCCATCGCGGCGCGCATCAGCTGAGTGATGAGGCGACCGAAAAATTTGAGAATGTACGTGAGAGGGTACGGCGTTTTATCGGCGGCGTCTCGACTAACGAAATTATTTTTACCCGCGGCACCACCGACGGCTTAAACCTTCTGGCGCAAACCTTGGGCCGCAGTATTTTGCATATGGGCGACGAGATTTTTTTGAGCCAAATGGAGCATCATTCCAACATTGTTCCATGGCAGATGATTGCGGCGGAAAAAAGAGCCGTGGTGCGCTTCATTCCCGTTTTAGATGACGGCAGTTTGGATTTCGTGGCGTTCAAAAAAATGCTATCCCCGCGCTGCAAAATATTATCGTTGGTGCATTTGTCCAACGCGCTTGGCACTCTTAATCCAGTGCGCGATTTTTTCAAAGCCGCGCGTGCGCATGGCGTGCAATGTGTGCTCGATGCCGCACAATCGGTGTCGGTGCTACCCTTAGATGTGGCGGAACTCGGTTGTGATTTTTTGGTTTTTTCAGGTCACAAATTATTCGCGCCGACCGGAGTCGGAGTATTATGGGGGCGCGAAGATCATTTGAACCTTTTGCCTCCGTATCAGGGCGGTGGCTCGATGATCGCGGAGGTGAGCGAAGAGCGCAGTGAATACTTAAAAGCTCCGCACCGCTTTGAGGCCGGCACTCCGCCGATCATGGAAATCATGGGCCTGGGCGCAGCCCTGGATTTTGTCGGCCACTTGGGCTTCGATCCAATCCAAGCGCACGAGCGTGCGATCATGGAGTATGCGGAAACAGAACTGGTCAAAATCCCCGATTTGCGCCGGTTTGGAAACTCTCCCCAGCATCGGCATATATTTTCGTTTTTGCTCGGCGGAAGCCACCCGTCCGACGTCGGTGCGATTTTAGACGAACAGGGCATCGCGGTGCGCTCGGGCCACCATTGCTGTCAACCGCTGATGAAGCGCTTTGCGATCCCGGGCACGGTGCGCGCGTCGTTTTCAATTTATACCAACGAGGCCGATATCGCCGATCTCGTCGTCGGCATCAAAAAGGCCAAGGAGATGCTCACATGAACACCGCTCTGGATGGACAGGATTTGTTGATTCGCACTTTGCCGACTCCGAATCCCAACGCGCTCAAATTCGTAATCAATAGTTCGCTAAAAGACGAGGGCAAGGCGACCTTCAATACCGTCGAAGAGTGCCGAGAGCTCCCTCTCGCGCGCGACCTGTTTGGCATCGCCGGTGTAAAACAAATTCATTTATTTCAGAACACCTTGACGGTAACTCATGCCGGTGACCTCGACAATAACACCTTGGCGGATGCGGTCGAAGCGGTGCTCCGCACGCGCTTTCCGGTTCACGATCCCAAGTTCGGGGAGCAGGTAAACGCCCCTAAACCGCGCGCGGTTTCCGCCGATCCAATGATTCAGGCCATCGAGGTGATATTGGACCGTACCATCCGCCCGGGCCTGCAAGCGGATGGCGGCGACATTGAACTGGTGTCGCTGGAAAACAATGATCTCAAAATTGTGTATCAGGGAGCCTGTGGTGGCTGTCCAAGCTCCATGGCCGGGACGCTCGATGCGATTCAAGGGATTTTGCGCAACGAATTGGGCAACGAAGCGCTGACGGTTTCACCGGTTTAGTGAACAGCCTGCAATCACCGTGGTGTTCGCGGTCTTGCGTGTTGGGTTGGCTAATGAAAGACTTTAAGCTCTTCTCCATCTTCGTGGACCGCATCCAATGCCGGCTTCGACTTCGTATTGTACTGCGCGGACTCGGCAAAATGCACGCCGCCACGAGTGGCACCCGCTAGCAAATGCACCTGTTGATTTCCAGTTCCAACCACACGCAAAGTAATTTCAAGCTGAGCCGGTTGTTCCGCCGATAGTGCCGCCACCCTACCTTTCAATTGACCGCGGACAACCTCAAGTCCGTCAGGCACTGACCAGGTGTATTCAACATCGATTAAACCCTGTTTGGTGGATATCACCCCGCGCAAGGCAAAAGTTTCACCTCGAGGTGACGCGGATTCCAATCGAACCTCGATAGGCCCGCGCAATTTTTCGGTGTGGCGCAATTCCGCCGTCGGCTTAAAGGTTCCGAGCACCAGCTCCTTGTGAATCGCGTCCGCCGAGGCCACGGAACGTCTGGCGCCCAAGCCGGTAGCTTGGTCGTTTTCCGCTTGATTGAAAGCCAGCGCGATTGCCACTAGCGAAACAAACATTAAGGCGGAACTAAATTGCCTGGACATAGCAGCACTCCATCCATTTTAAGATTGTAATCGGCTTTGGCCCCGATCCCAGAGCCAGTAAACACATTGACATTGATTAGATAGTCGCCGGGCGTGAACGCGCCCCGAGCGGATTCAGTTTGTACGCTGAGCTCAGGCGGGGTGCCGGAGGGCAGGTTGCGGCTGTAACCGATCATGTCGGTGACGACGGCGAAGCGCGCGCGGTTGTTGTACACATAAAGGTCGAGATCGGAGATCGCTCCCGCGCCATTTTGTTGGTAAATCAAATCTATATTGTGAGAGCCGGCGTGAGCGCTATCGATGTGCAACTGGTAGAAGCGGTTGTTCCTGAACAAGTCCGAACTTGCCAGAGTGCCAGATTCGCTCGCCGAGGGCTCGGGCGTGAGCGAAAAATAGTAGCCGTTCGCAGGCGCGGGTGCACAGGTTCCAACCGAGGCGGGAAGCACGAGCTGAGCGTAGTGCGACACATCGGCGGTCAACCGATTGAGCGCGTTGACTTCGCTCCAGTCACTGGCGGCGGTGTCGCTACCCAAGGGATGAAGGTGCAAGTAGTTTTGTGCCTGCAAAAACAGACCGGGATTGCGAAACTTAAAAGTCGGATCGCGGAAGCCATATCGAGTCTTAGTGAGCGCGGCCCAGATTTCACTGAAATGGTTCGCGTTGTTATCGCTGCCGCCGAATTGCACCTCGCCCGGGTCGACGGGATCGATTACATCCCATAGCAGGCGGGTGACGGCGAATTCGCGGAAATTGCCTTCGCCGTCCGCACCTGGCCTGTCGGATCCGTTGGAAGGCGTTTCGGTATCGACGTAAAACGCCACCGAGGTCACGCCATCGGTGTTGCCGATGGTGTCAATATAGTGACCGTCGCCGGTCACCGCGGATTGGAGAAAGTCGCCCCAGCCTTCACTCCACGCGAGTCGCGGATCTAGAATTTCGTCGCCACTGTGCGCGCCACCGGGTGAGTCGGTCTCCAGCCAGTTTTCCTCTAAAAAATGGCCGTACTCGTGCACAATCACGGAGTTATCGAAGTGATCGGTGTCGGAGTGATCGACGTCGCCATTGACTCCGCCTAGAATAAACAGGCGAGAGTATCCTGGCAGATAAAAGCTGAGGCCGCCGCCGTTGGGTGCAAAAAAGTCATTGGGATTGAAACCTTTTTCCCAATAGGCAGAGACTTTATGGCGAGCCGGATCGTAGTCGCTGCACAAAGTGAAACTGACACTGCAGTGGCCGGCTTGCGCCACCAGGTACTCATTAGCACGCACGATTTGATCGAAAATATTGAAGGCTCCCCCTAGAAGATTGCCGTTGGCGGGGGCAGTTAGAGTCCCCACACTTGACGAAGCCGCTGCATTCACGCCGGCGACTAAGGAGTAAAATCGGTTTTGGCTAGGCCGGCTCAGAACCGAAACAAAAGCATGGGTCACCGCACTCAAAGCTGGTGTCGGAAAGGTGCGCGAGTTCACGTAGAGAGTGTAGTTGGCATTGCCTTGAGGCAGGTTGAAGGTGAAATTTCCCCCGGCATCAGTCTGCGCGCACTGGACGACTACGCCTGCCGTGTCGAGCACCCTGACCTCGGCATAACGGATCGGGCTTTCCACGGCCGGGTGGTTGGCGGCATGTGGGTCTGAAGATCCTAGACCCCCACCTAAAGCATCGCCAAAAAACTGGCGGCTGAGATAGTGTGCGGTGCCGGTGATGGTGACGGCTGATGCGTAGGTAATGGGTGAGTTACAGTAGGGGGTTTCAGCCGGACCGGGCGTGGTGGCGGAAAGACTGTCTTCGTCTAAACCGGCGGTGACGGATGACGAATCGCAACCCGCAATACCAAGAGCCAGGACAATTAGCCAAAAATGCTTTTGCACCATAAGGCGGGTATCGGATTTTTGACATGCAAAATTAACCCAAAGTCCTTGAACTCGACTAGCCCTCGGGTGCTATACTTAAGTCACGGTGGAAAAAGGTTTTAATTCCGATATTACATGGCATGGTTCCGAGTATCATGTGCAGACCGAAGACTGGGGCCTGCACAACCCTTATTTAGTAAGCCGGGTCTTTCATAACGGCGCCGTACTTAAGAGCATCAAAACGTCTTATGAAGAGGTCCTGCCCGAGGGATCGAGTACCGAGGCCCGGACCATTCGTCTGGCGATGAAGATCCAGCATCAGCAAATTCTAGACCTGCTGCTTTCCGGGCAACTGCTCTAAACTAATAGACATGATCACGTTTGCTCATGCCTACAAAGTTTTTCCCAATGGCTATCAAGGCCTGCGCGATATCAATTTCAAAATCGACAAGGGCGAATTTGTTTTTCTTACGGGTCCCAGCGGCGCCGGAAAAACCACGCTGTTTCGTTTGATTTCAGGCTTTGATCGTCCCAGTTCGGGACTGGTGGAAGTCCTAGGTTCTGAAGTCGCTACACTTAAAAACGTCCAGATTCCGCATTTTCGCCGCCGCATTGGCGTGATTTATCAGGATTTTCGTTTGCTCCGTGATCGCACGGTTTTGCAAAACGTGGCTATGCCGCTTTTGGTGCGAGGAGACAGTGCCGGTGCCATCGACCGCCGCGCGCGTGAAATTCTGCAGACCGTGGGCCTAGGTTTTCGCATGGATTCTTACCCCGATGAGATTTCGGGCGGGGAGCAGCAGCGGGTGGCGATCGCCCGGGCGCTCATTCATCATCCCGGCGTACTGATCGCCGATGAGCCGACCGGTAACTTAGATCAAGATATGAGCGTCGAAATTTTTCGGCTGCTCGAAGCCGTGAATGCCCAAGGCACCACGGTTTTTGTCGCCACTCACGACACCGAGTTGATTCGCAAACGTCCGTTTCGGGTGATTGAAATCAATGATGGCCAAGTGGTGCGGTCATGAACCTAACCGTCGCACGCGAGCATCTCTTCCGCACTTGGCGGCGGCATTGGCCGCTGCAAATGGCTTCGGTCACGGTGATGACCATGGTGCTACTGATTTTGAATCTCATGTTCCTGAGTTTCAGCGTTTTTAACCGTATGGTGCTACAATGGGGTCAAGGCCTTGAGATGATCGTCTATGTAAGGGAGGGATCGGCGCCGAAGCTCGAGCGCTTGCGCGAACAGCTCGAGACCAGCGGCGATTTCGAACAGATTCATTTTATTTCGAAAAATGAGGCGACGAAAAAATTCCTCACTGCGCTGGGTCCGGAATCGCTTGAGCTTATGCAAGATAGCAAATGGAATTCGCCGATTCCAGCAAGTTTTGAACTGCGTCTTTCCAGCAAAATTCCGACTGCCGACCGAGTGACCGCTCTTAAAGCCTGGGCCGCGCAGTTTCATGGTTTTGATTTTGTAGAGGACGTGTTTTACGGCCAGGGCTGGGTGGAAAATTTCTCGCGTTTTTTGCAAAGCGTGCGCGGGGTGATGCTGCTGATCTGGATTTTGAGTTTGAGCGTGGGCCTGCTGATTGTCAGCAACTGCATTCGCCTCTCGTTCTTACAACGCCGCGAGGAGATTGCGATACTCGAACTGGTGGGTGCCACCACCAGTTTTGTGCGCACTCCCTTTCTACTCGAAGGGATGACGATTGGTTTGCTGGCCTCGCTCACTTCGTTGGTTTTGAGTTTTCTATTGCACACTCTCTTTCTCGGATGGCTCGGTGGGATGTGGGATTTTTGGTTGGCCAATCAGCAGATCGCCCCGCTTAAGCCTTGGTATGTGGCGGCCAATCTAACTACCGGTATCACCTTTGGCGTGCTTGGCGCGTGGAATTGTTTACGCAAGTTGAACACCGGCTGGGCTGCGGTTGGCTAAGCGATGTTGAGCGCGGCACTCCTGATTCATTTGGCCCATGCGACTTCGGCGGTCGATAAAATCCAAGTCACCCGCGCCAGTATTTCCGAAGATGAACGCCGCCAGCGCGAAGCTTTGAGCCATCTGTTTCTCATCAACAAGAAAGTGCGAAGCATCGCCCGGCGCCAGGATGAGCTGGTGCAAAAAGTGAACGCCAGCCAAACTGGAATTCGCGAACTCGCCGCCGAGGTCGCCGACCTTGAGCAGCGGGCCGATGCGCAGAAGGAGATGCTCAACAAGCGCCTTCGCCAGCTTTATCAGGAGCGCAATCAAGATAATTTCCACTGGTTGTTCTTGGCCCGGTCCCCGGTTGAACTCGAACGCGATCACCGGTTTTTACGGCGCATGATTGACGGTGACCACAAGCAGCTCAAGCGGTATTTGGGTGGCCTTACCTTGCTCAAAAGCAAACGTGTCGAACTCAAATCCATGGTCAGCCGCCTAGTGGGATTGCAAAAAGAAACGCAAAGTCAGGAGAAAGCCCTGAGTGCCCAGCTCGAGGAAAAATCCAAATATCTGGAAGGTATCAAAAAATCCAAAGACATTAAGCTCTCGGAACTTACCCACCTCAGGCATGAAGAGGCCACGTCGGCGCTGTCTTATGCGTTCTTTGAGCGTCGGGGCCAGCTGCGCGCGCCGCTTGAGCGCCGGCCGCAGCGGGAATTTGGCACCTATGTCGATCCCACTTTTCGCTTTCGCATGAATCAAAAAGGTCTGTTTTATAATGTCGCTCCCGGGGCCGCCGTCAAAGCGATCTATGGCGGAAGCGTGGCGTTCGCCGGGCGCTTGCCGGGTTATGGCCAAGCGGTGATCTTGGATCACGGTGACAACTACTACTCGATCTATGCTTTTGCCACGCGGCTGTACGTGGTGCCGGGCGCGTCCGTGCAAGAAGGTGAAGTGCTGGCTCTTTCGGGCACCGGTTCCCCGCTCTTTGGGCCAGGTCTTTACTTCGAAATTCGTCATTTCACAGATACCATTGACCCGCGTGGGTGGATCAAGGATTCTGTACTTAAGACCGCTGACTTAGGGGAGCATCAATGAAGAGCCTTTTACGCCGTCGTCGGCTCCTGATCACCATTGTCGTGCTGCTCGCGGCATTTTTCACGGTGGCTTCAAACAAGCGCGTCTTTGCAGAGGAACGCTATCAAGAGCTGCAACTCTTCGCTAAAGTTTTGAATCTGGTGCAGCAATATTACGTCGAAGAAGTCGACACCAAAAAATTAATCTACGGCGGCATCAAGGGTATGCTGCGCGAACTTGATCCGCACACCAACTTCTTGCCGCCCGATATTTACCGTGAGTTCGAAACCGAAACCAGCGGGGAGTTTGGCGGCATCGGCATCGAGATTACGGTACAAGGCGGGATCCTCACCGTCATTTCTCCGATCGAAGACACCCCCGCCTGGAAAGCCGGAATTAAGCCTGGGGATAAAATTGTGGACATCGATGGCGAGTCCACCAAAGGGTTTAGTTTAGTCGAGGCCGCGCAACGTATGAAGGGCAAAAAGGGCGCGAAGATCAAAATGGGAATTTTCCGCGAAGGCTTTGACCGGCCTAAACAATTTGTGATTGAGCGTGGCACCGTCAAAATTAAGTCGGTCAAATACCTCGACTTCGACGGCGGTTACGCTTATGTGCGTATCACCAGCTTTATCGAAAACTCGGCCCAGGATTTGGAACGCGTAATGCGCGCACACGAGAAAAAGTATAAACAGGTTCGCGGGCTGATTTTGGATCTGCGCCACAACCCGGGCGGGCTGCTCGATCAAGCCGTGCAAATTAGCGATTTGTTTTTGGAAAAGGGCGTGATCGTCAGCACGATGGGCCGCAATCAAAAAGAAAAAGAAGTGGTTTACGCCAAGAAGGCCGGGACCTTGCCGAACTTTCCAGTGATCGTGGTGGTTGACGAGTATTCCGCCAGCGCTTCCGAAATTCTCGCGGGCGCTTTGCAGGACAATAAGCGCGCGCTAATTGTCGGCCATCGCAGTTTTGGTAAGGGTTCCGTGCAATCGGTGGTAAAACTTGGCGACGGCTCGGGCTTAAAGCTGACTGTTGGTCGTTATTACACTCCGAGCGGCAAAAGCATTCAGTCCTACGGAATCGTCCCCGATATCGAGCTCGAAAATCTAGATTCCGCGGTGCTCGAGAGTGCGCGCGTGAAGCGTGAGGTCCGGCGCGAAAAAGATATGCAAGGACACTTGATTGGCGATGGCGAAGATGACGAAGAGAGTGGCGGGCCCGCGGCCTCAACCAAACTCAAGCCGGGCGCGAAGGACGGCAAGAAAAAAGAGCCGCCCAAAAAGATTCAGTATTGGTGGACCGAGTCCGAGAGCAAACCTGAAAAGGATCTTTCACCCAAAGACAAAATGCTGAAAGACGATTTTCAGATTCAACAGGCCTACAATTACTTAAAGGCCTGGTATGTGATCGATGATCAAAAAGCCACGAATGGGGTGTCCACGCCACCTCCACCGCCCAGCAAGGCTCAATAGGGTGAGTCTTGTTCCGCCGGCAACTTGTCTTTAGTAACTTCGGTGATCTTAGCTTTGCTCACCAGGTGATTGACTACTTTTTCTTCGGTCACTTGAAACGCCAAACGTGAACGACGCTCGGGTTTATTGTAGAATTCCTGCAGCCGCGCGACTTCGATTTTGTTTTGCGCCGCATATTCGTTGATCTTTTCTTCAACCTCATTTTTGCTCGCCCGCAGTTTAAGCATTTCGGCCAAAGCATCGAGCAAAAACGTGGATTTAACCATGAACACCGCGGAGGATTCGAACTCCTTGTCCCACTTGGCTTTATACTCTGAAAACTCGCTTTCATTGAGGCCCTGTTGCTTCATGCGCCCCTTGAAATCCTCCACCAGTGATTCTTTTTGTTGTTCCACCAGTAAGCGCGGCACTTCCACGGGATTGGCTTCGACCAAAGCCTTAACCACGCGATTTTTCATTTCCTCAGCGATGCGCTTGGCGTCGCCCTCTTCCACCTCTTTACGGATTTGCGCCTTCAAAGCGTCGAGCGAATCGAAGTTACCAGCCTTTTTGGCCAGCTCATCGCTCAGCTCCGGCAACACCTTTTTCTTGAGGCCTTTTAGCTTCACTTCAAAACTCACTGGCGCGCCGCTGAGGCTGGCCTCATGATAGCCTTCAGGAAATTTCAAATTCAAAGTGCGCGAAGTGCCGATCTTCATGCCGATCACGCCCTCTTCGAAACCCTCGATAAACTGTTTAGCGCCAAGTTCAAGTTCGTGGCCCTCGGCCGAACTGTTCGGTAGAGGTTGGCCCCCGACGGAGCCGACGAAATCCACCTGCGCCACATCGCCAATAGTTGCCGGGCGGTCTTCAAACACCGTAACGGTGTCGGCTTGGCTAGTGCGGATGTTTTCTAGGATTTCGCTGATGCTCGACTCGGAAATTTCTAGTTTTTCTTTAAGTACCGGCAAGTTTTCATAATTTTTCACATGCACTTCGGGACGCACTTCAAACTCCGCGGTGAAACTAAAATTCTGATCTTCGACTACGGGTTGAAACCCTACTTTGGGATAACCCACCGGCTCTATTTTATGTTCCTCAAGGGCCGCTTGATAACCATTATTGATGAGTTCGTTGACCACATCGCTATTCACTTGCTCGCCATAAATCGTTTTAATCGTGGCGATCGGGGCTTTGCCCTGACGAAAACCCTTTACGTTGGCCTTTTTTTGTAAAGCCCTATAGACTCTATCGAACGCTTGTTTGACCTTTGCAGCAGGGATTTCTACGTTGAGTTTACGTGACAGGCCCGACAGCTTATCGACGGTCGACTTCATGGCTTCTCCTGTGGTTTATCCATTGATTTCAGGCTTGATTTACCTTCTATGCCGCAGTTTGCCAACTGCTAAGCTCCCGCTATTGCGCGGCGCACGAGGCAGACGATGATTCATCTGATTTCGGGAAAGGGCGGAGTCGGGAGGTCGACCATTGCCGCGACGCTAGCGTGGAATCTTGCCGCTCAGGGCCGAAAAACGCTATTGGTGGAGCTCGGCGAGCGTAGCCATTACCGCCACATTTTCAACAATGAAGTCGGCATGCAACCGCTCAAAGTGAACACCCATTTGAGCGTCACGCGCTGGGAGGGCGAGACTTGTCTGCGCGAATACTTGCAACATCTGCTGAAAATTGAACGGGTGGTGAAACTCTTTTTCGACAACAAAATTATGCAGGCCTTGGTCCAGGCCGCGCCCGCATTGAGGGAACTCGCAGTTTTGGGCAAAGTGACCAGTGGAGTGCGCAAAGCCGGCCCGCCGCTGAACTTCGATGAAATCGTGGTGGATGCTTATGCCACCGGGCATTTTCGAGCCTTGTGGCGCGCGCCCATGGGCTTGAGTGAGGCCATTCCGTTTGGACCAATGGGCGAGCAATCACGTGCGATCATTAAGGTTCTGAAAGATCCGGCGGCGACCCGTTTTTATGTGGTCATGGTACCCGAAGATTTACCGGTCACCGAGGGGCTCGAACTCGCCCGCGATATTCAAGGCGAAATGGAGCAAACTCCGCGGCTAATTCTAAATCGCTGGTTAGAGTGTCCCTTGTCGCTTGCAGAACTCGCCAGGTTTAGCGGCCATGACTTCGCCGATTATTTGGCGCTAATTCTCGAGCGTCAGAACAGCATTCAAGAAAATCTGCAAACTCGGGCTTTACCGATGCAAATTCTCACCTGGCTTTTTGCCGACACCGGCGCTGAGAAAATTCGCCAGCTCTCAATGCAGTGGAAGGCCGTATGATTGAATTGCTAAAAGCCCATCGGGTGATTGTTTGCGCAGGCACGGGTGGGGTCGGCAAGACGTCGCTGTCGGCGAGCCTTGGGGTTCTTGCCGCGCGCTCCGGTCTGCGCACACTGGTGTTGACGATCGATCCCGCGCAGCGGTTGGCGCAAGCGCTGGGAATGGCGGCTCAGCCCGGGGAGGAGTTGCCGGTCCCGGGAATATCCGGTTTGAGTTCGGCGATGATCGATCCGCGCCGTGAATTCGATCAATTCGTGCTCGGCTCGGTCGACAAGGGTATTGCCAAGGGCTTATTTAACAATCGGCTCTATCAACAATTGGTGGCCAACCTCAATGGCAGTCAGGAGTTCACGTCGTTGGTGCGCCTGCATGATTCGGTACAATCGGGAAAATATGATTTAGTCATTCTCGACACTCCTCCAACACAAAATGCGGTGGATTTTTTAAAAGCGCCCGAGCGCTTGGCGGCGCTTTTTCAGGATTCGGTGATTGGCTGGTTTTCGAGTGATACCAAAGGCGGTCTGTTGCGCCGGACCTTGCATCGCGGGACCCGCTTAGTGATGGCGGCGCTCGAAGCCGCCACGGGCAGCACCTTTATTCATGAGCTCAAAGATTTTTTTAGTCACATCACGCACCTGCAGAGCAAAGTTGCGCGCGTCACGCGCGAGGTCCAGCAGCTGCTGCGCGCGCCCACCACCGGCTTTTTGTTAATCACTGGATTTGACGAGAGCAAACTCAAAGAAGCCTTGGAATTCCAACTCGACTTGAGCAGGGAAAAGTTGAAGCTCTGTGGCGTGATCGTCAACCGTTGGTTTCCCGAGTGGACTGAGGGCGAGCGGGTATGGCCAGGACATTGGGACCAGGATCCCGATTTCAAAAAACTCAAGGACTTTCACCATCAGTTTTTTGAATTTTTCCGCAAGCGCAGCGAAGTCTTCGCCCATTTTCAGGCGCAGCTCGGCCCCAAAGTTCCGGTGATAAAGCTACCGGATTTTAAAAATACCGTGCAAGGTCTGGATGATCTCAATCACGTAGCGAGTGCTATCGATGAAAAATGGAAAGGTGATC
>JANXMF010000235.1 GCA_025354795.1 Pseudobdellovibrionaceae bacterium | reverse complement strand
CTTCAAAAAGTTCATCTCCTTTGGCAATGGAGGGAAAGTTTTGAATTTTGAGCATGAGGTGGCCTCCTACTCAGCGCCGCTGAGCATGGAAGGTGGCAATTTAAAATTTTCGGAAAAATCGAATTGTGAGGGTGTCACACTTGAGGCCGCTAGTTTCAGTAGCAGCAAAATGGCGGGGTGGACGAGACTCGAACTCGCGGCCTTCCGCGTGACAGGCGGACGTTATAACCAACTTAACTACCACCCCGCGCCAAGAATCGGAAAGTGGTAACTTATTGAAACGTGAGCGAAGAATCAACCTTTAACTTCGACCATTTCGCCGGCCTATCGAACCATCTCCCCACCCAAGCGTCGTAGCGAGAGCCGTTTGGAGAAATACTCAGCTGAACAATATGCCTGAGTTGAACGCGGCGCTTCCATATCGAACAAGGCACATGCCTCATCAACATTTGCCTGCTCTAAATTCGAGGCTTCGCCTCAGAGAGCCAGATTGCTACTTAAGCGCAAACCATACGTCGAAGATCTGCCGAATCTGTCCATCCAAATAGCGTGCGATGGAGGAAAATCTGGTCAGATTGCCGTATTCATCCTCTTCTGTAAATCGGCGGTTGTAGCGCAAATCAATTTGGGTAATGCCCATCTCCTTCAACGTCATCAGCTCATTTTTCTGCGCGATTCCGTCGGCATTTTTATCGGACCACAACCGCAGCTTGGTGAAAACCGGATCCTTGCTATCAATCTTGTGATCGTAGACAAGGTCATACTTCGCTAAGGCTAAGAAACCGTTGGTCGAGAAGCGGCCATCGGGTCCCCGCGTATTGTTTCCGAACAACTGGTCAATGCCATTCACTTCACCATGGTCGTCTGGCAGGACGATGAACATGTAGCTCGGGTCCTTAAACCACGAAATCTTCTTCTTGGTGTGCGGCGCCGGGTACGAGTTCGAGCCCAAAATATCAAAGAAGACGCCATCGGCCGGCGAACTCAAGTTCACTCCGGTCCCGTCATCGGCGTAATCATTGGTCTCGATCACAAGCGGCGAAGCATCTTCATCGCATGACGAATCATCTTCGCCCCAAGTCAGGTGAGGATTGATATTGTAGAGCACATAGATCGTTGGACGATGTTTATCGTTCACAAAATGGAAAGCGTCATGCGATCTGCGTCGAGTGATCGCCACGCCATCCAAAGGTTCGAAAATACCCTTGTTGATTAAGGTCGTGTTGTAAAACAAATCCATGGAGTGATGGCCCGGATCAGTCAACGTGATCACATACTTATTGCCCGGCAAAGCACCGCAAGCGCCAAGATCTATTTCGTGGTGACGAGCCACAAGACCTGAACGAATACCCTTCGTCGTTTCGCAAATAACTCGCTTACCGTCCGCGGTTTTTACCGTCAGCAAAATCTCCGAAGACTGCATTACGTTGGAACCGGCGTATTTTGCGTCCGACCGCTTAGTTGAACAAAGCGTCTTCACCGGAATTGTACTCTCGCAGCCGCCGGGATTCGGGGTCGGCAATGGCACTGGAGTTGGGACAGGTTCGGGTACCGGGGTCGGCACTGGTAGTGGTACTGGAGTTGGTACTGGAATCGGTGCCGGAGTCGGTTCGGGGGCCGGAACCGGTACTGGTACGGGAACCGGAGCCGGCACTGGTACGGGAATCGGAGCCGGTACTGGTACGGGAACCGGAGCCGGTACTGGTACGGGAACCGGAGCCGGTACTGGTACGGGAACCGGAGCCGGTACTGGTGCGGGAACCGGAGCCGGTACTGGTGCGGGAACCGGAGCCGGTACTGGTGCGGGAACCGGAGCCGGTACTGGTGCGGGAACAGGCACTGGTACTGGCACAGGAATCGGTACTGGTGCTGGAGCTGGCTCCGGCGCCGGAGTCGGCGCCGGTACAGGAGTGGGCACCGGAGCCGGCGTAGGGGGAGGAGGAGGCGCCACAATCGTAATTTCGCCTACCAAAGTGTAAGCGGGTGTCGTCCCGCTCCCGACATAAATACTCACACTGAGCGGAAAGGTTCCGGCATTCGGATAAGAATGACTAACGGATGTGCCCGAGCCAACTGTAGAGCCATCGCCAAAGTTCCAGTGAATTGCGGTCACCTGTGATAGCAAGCAAGAAGGAATAGTTGCAGACATGCCTACGGGTTGGCCGGTAACAGATTGGGCTGGCGCAGTGAACGACAAGCCCGCAACACAAAGTGCGGCTTCGTTGTAAGCGATCACATGAATATCTTGCGACAGCATGAACTGCGCGCCATGTGAATCCACGGCATTGACCGTTACTGTTCGCATACCCGCCGCACCAAAATAAGCGTGATTGAGGGGGCCGACGCTGGATTGAATCGCGGAGCCATCGCCAAAACTCCACTGAGCGCTCACTACCGATAAGCCGGCGGGCGCGCTGAGTGAAAAGGAGCTGCTTATGGAAATCATCATATATTGAGGAGCGCCGAGTATAACGCCGTTGGCGCCGATTGCCGCCTTGTCCACAGCATTCGCAGCGACTCCGTTGCTGCTGGCGTCAGCTGCATTGAAATCCTTTTGGCAACCTACCAGGGCTAGAGATAGACTCATTGCCACCAGCGCCTTCAGAATAACTCCTTGGCTTTGGATTAAGAACTTCATAAACATCACCTCCGTGACCGCTCCAGGTTCTATCAATTCCTAATGTTTATAAATATCTTTTGTGAAGTCGGCTCAAGGTGAGTTGAACGTCTGTAAATAGAAATGACGGTTTCAGCGACTTCGTTCAAAGTCGGCGAAATCTGTCAAATCTTTGACCACGTCGAAATTTAGTTCAACACGGATGTCCCGCGACTATACTTGTCGCCAGGCGATGACTTTAAGCTCAACGTGAATGGGAGTGGGCAGGCTCAAAACCTCCACCGTCGTGCGCGTCGGTGCGATGCCCGCGAAGTATTCTCCATACACACGATTGAAAGTCGCGAAATCTTTTTTCATGTCCGTGAGAAATACGGTCACGTCGACCACGTCGGCAAGACTGGCTCCGCATTCTTCCAATACGGCTCGAATGTTGTCGATCGTCGAGCGCGTCTCAAGTTCGATGTTGTGTGATAGCACCTCGCCAAGCGCATTTTGCAATACCCCGGGAATATCCTTGCGTCCGGCGCGGCGCGGGCCCATTCCAGAAACGAAAACGAAATCCCCCACGCGGCGGGCATGGGGATAGGGACCGACCGGGTCTGGCGCTCCTTTTGAAATCACTCTTGAGCTCATCAAATACCTCTTTCAGGTTCGAAATACCAGCGGTCGATATCGGGATCCCATTCGTCCCAGGTCGGAATTCCACGCAAGGCCGCCAAATACGATGAGGGAACAATACCTGAAACCAAAAACGCTTTTTGCCGCCGAAGCGGATAAGGATTGCGCAGCGTCATCCCCAAAGAACCGAGAATTCCGCGCGCCACATACCACGTGGCCTGTGGGTTCCAGCCGTGGGCGATTTTGATCACCACGCCAAGACCATTGGGAAATTCAGGATGGACAATGCCAAGCCCTAACAAGCCGTCAGCGCCCTCTTTGGCGATCACACGGCCTTCGCAAGATTTCATAATCGTCGTGTCTAGACGATTGAAACCGCCAACCAAATCGGGATAACGAATCATCGCTTCCCATATCCAATCCTCGCCACGAGTCTTGGCGAGACCCGCGTAACAGCGCGCAAGTTCATTGACCGTCATTGCGACGGTGGGCAAACCGTCACCGTCACGGGCGATGCGCTTGGGTGTGAACTCGGTACCTAGGTAGCGCTTTACGACTTGCAAATAATCTTGAAAAACTTGATGAGACGGAAGCGTATATCCCGCGCGGTTCCAACACTTCAAGCGGCAACCTTTTAAAATTGCCGCGTGATGGCCCGAAGAATTGTTGAACCAACGCCGCGGCCTGCGCACTTGCCGGCCAAACTGCACGAGCGGCAGATCGAGTGGCGTTTGCATCAAACCCCATTCGTTTTCACTTAAGAGCGACTGCGAAACTTCCACGTGCTCGGCGGAACCATTGTGTGACGCCACCGCGATCGCCTTTTGCCGCCAGTCGGTGCATGGTTCGAGTTCGCGCGCGAAAACTTTAATGTAAAATGGCTTCATCATCGAGCGGCCGTAGCACAAAACGTTGCCACCGAAAGAATGAATGGGCACGTCACCCGAAAACCACGCCACCGCGCCGTGTATGGTATTTTCACTCACGCCATTGCGGCGGTAATCAACTAGTGGCTCCCACTCAACATCGCGGCCGGTGGGAATGCCCTCGCTCGATTCCCCAAAGGGATCGTTCGGATAAACATCTCTGACGTCGATAAAGCTCACGTTGGACTCTCTTCTTCCTCGTCCACGGGGGGCCCGCCGCCCAACACGTTGCGCTCGCCGGGAAAAACTTCCGGATCGGCTTCGTCGAACTCGAGATCCCTGGCGGTGCGCGCGGCTGGAGTCAATCCGACGACCGCGGCGCCGCTACCATAGATCGGTTGATACTCGAGCACTTCGCCGGTGTAGAGATTGCTCTGGCCCATCACCGAAGCCAGCCACCAGAACGGTTTGAAGTTGGCGACTTTATTCACCCGCGCCTCGCGGTGAAATTGGCGCGACAGCTGCGACACGTCTTCGAGCCGACCCTCGCGCAGGAACTCCAGCATTTTTAAATTCCACTCCTGATCTTTGAGCGAGTGAACATGGTCATCCGCGGGCGCAACGGCTTTTTCGTGGAGACGATTCGAAAGCGAAGTCACCGCGATGGCCACGGCTTTTTGCCCGCGCCGGGCCAGACCATCGCGCACAGCCTTACCTAAAACCAGAGTCTCGGCGCGATCGGCGTAAACATTGGACGACAAAATAATCATGGGCAAGCGATTGCCGGGGTTCACCAATTGCGCCACCACCACCGAACCGGTGTCGATGGGAAAACCTTTGTAGTTGACCGTGCGCGCAGTAAGTTTGCGCTCCCTTCCCGCGGCCACCACCGCCTGAGCAAGATCGGGATCCATCCGCAACTTATAAGGCATACTGCCCAGCGCATGGAACTCATCATCCACATGCACCCACTCCGCCATGGGATTGGCCTGCACTTGGTGACCAATCACACTCGGCCAATAGGTGGAATAGAGCACCAACACATCCGCATCAGTCGCCCGAATCTGATCGCGCACGCGGTCCATGGCCAATCGCACTTTTTTCCACCCAGGATTGGCGTCGGGGGTGAGCAGCAAATGCGGGAGTCCTGGCAACGCATAACCTTTGATGCAAACGTCGCTCATGGTGTAGCTCCTCGCCATTCGACCACGGCGTTGCCAGTGCCAATCACCGTGCCATAACCATGCACTGTGGCGGGCTGAGTAGGGAATTCCATCGCCGCCATCAACCACGTCAGACTTCCGCCATCGGTTTCAGCATTCGCTTGCTCGGTGAAGTCGGTGAGGATATCGATCATGGCGCGGGATTGACCCTTCTTCATTAGATCGATCATTTTCATGTCCCACAAATATTGATTGTGATTGTTGATGTGTTCAAAGCTCATGTCCTCGACCACATCGGGCTCGGCGGTGAAGTGACGATGGCTCAAGGAATTCGAGGCGAGCAGCACCGCGCGCTTTCCGCTCTTTTCGATCGCGGTGCGCGTGGCCTGTCCCAATTTGAACATCATGGCTTGCAACACATCCATATTGTAATAGCGCGCGGCCCCCACGCTCGAGATACCCACGATCGGCTTATTCCATTCAGGATTGGTCATATGGCACGAAACGATGGTGCCGTAGTCGATACGGTAGTCTGGGTTACGCATCATTTGGGTCTCAAGGCCCGCTTGCGCCGCCTCCGCGCAGATCATTTCCGCCAGCGGCACATCGACTTTTAAATCGTAATGGTAACGAAACAAATTGGGAAAAACTGGATCCACCGAAACCGATTTAAAATGAGGCACACCGAGAAAATGGGTGCCCGTGTTGGTGCGCCAGTGCGGTGAGTGTACGATGAGCACGTCGTACTCGATCTCGCTCAATGATTTTTGCAGGCGCTCATATGCCCAGCGCAGGGTTTCCCAGCCGCACTCGGCGCGCGGTTCATTTTGCTTGGGGTTTGCCGCATAAACCAGGTGCGGAGGATGGGGTGCCAACGCTCCCGCTACAATTTTTCCAGGCTTCACCGTTTACTCCTCATATTAAAACTGTATGCAAACTGTTTTTGTATCGGTAAAAAAATCCAACGAATGGGTGCCGCCCTCGCGACCGATGCCCGAGGCCTTCATGCCACCAAAAGGCAGACGCAAATCGCGTTGCAACCAGGTATTAACCCAGACCGTTCCCACCTTCAGATCCGCCGCCAGCTTATGCGCCAGATTTAAATTTTTGGTCCACAGCGATGCGGCGAGGCCGTAGGGAGAATTGTTGGCCCACTTGACCGCTTCATGGGGATACTTAAACGAGTTGATGGTGACCACTGGCCCGAAAATTTCAGTTTGATGGATCTCGCTGCAATTGGTGAGATCGCGGATTAAGGTGGGGCGAAGAAAATAGCCATTCTTCAGAGCCTCGGGCAAACCGGACGGTCGGGCGCCACCGGTGAGGATTTTTCCGCCTTCCTTTTTCGCCACTTCGAGCCAGCTCATCACCTTGTCATAGTGCGCCTGACTCACCAACGGACCCATAAAATTGGTTTTGTCCAGCGGATCGCCCACCCGTAGAGCTTCCACGTGCTGCGAGAGCTCGGTGCAAAATTCTTCATAGATATCTTCTTGCACAAGGATTTTTGAACCACAGAGGCAGATCTCGCCTTGATTCAAAAAACTGGCCCGTGCCACCTGCGGCACGATTTTCTTGAAATCGACGTCCTTCAAAACGATGGTGGCATTCTTGCCACCCAATTCCAGGCTCAGCTTTTTGAAGTAGGGCGCGGCTTGCACCTGAATTTTTTCGCCGGTCGCGGTGCCGCCGGTGAAGGATATGAGCGGCACGCCGGGATGACGAACCAGATAGCTGCCGGCAGGTTCGCCTTTGCCAAAAACCATATTGCAAACGCCCTTCGGCAAGCCCGCTGTGCACATCAGCCCAGCCAACAGGAACGCGCTTTTTGAAGTAATCTCAGATGGTTTACATACCACGGTGTTGCCGCACGCCAGAGCCGGAGCGATCTTCCAGGTGAGAAGGTAAAGCGGCAAATTCCACGGCGCGATCAGTCCCGCCACTCCCACGGGCTGGCGCAAAACATAATTGAGTGCCTTGCCATCCATGTCGGTGGCCATTTCATGTTTGTGCAAAATCGCCGAGGCAAAAAAGCGAAAATTAAGCGCCGCGCGGGCGATGTCCAAGCTTTTGGCGAGCTCTAAGGGTTTGCCGACGTCCTGAGTTTCGGCCATGGCCAATTCATCGGCGTGAGCATCGATCAGATCGGCGATTTTATTTAAAAATGCGCTTCGCTCAGCCACTTTGGTTTGTGCCCATTCACCAAACGCGGACTGCGCGGACTTCACCGCCATCACCACGTCGACTTCGCTCGAATCGGGCAGCGCATAGATCTTGGCGCCGGTGATCGGCGAGATCTTATCAAGATAGCGACCCTCGGCAGGCGCTACAAACTGACCATCGATAAAATTCAACAGCTGTTCCAACCTCTACCCCAATCTCGGCGCAACAAAGGCCATAAAATCACGCATGCTTTTTTTGATCCACTCATTGTCGTGGCAATTGAAATCAAACCACAGCATTAAGCGGTCGTCCGGGTGATACTTGGCGCGGATCACCTGCGCGAGATCGGCGGGCGAACCGGCAAGGGTGTTCGCCACGGCCTGATCGACCTTTTTCTGATCGAGGGTCCCTTCCATGGCCTTCCAATAAGTGACCCAAGCCTTTTCAGCGGCGAGCTTGGCCTTTTCGGTGGTTTCGGCTAGAAAAACCATCGCGGTTCGCGGCATCAGATCGCGAGTCCAAGCGCCTTGGTACTCCTGAGCCATTCGTTGATGAGTTTCTTCAATCACTGCGGGGGGCGTAATCGACAAATTGAAAACGCCTACCGGTAAAATGCGGTTGGCTAATTTCTGCGCTACCGGATCATGACTGCCGATGGTCAAACGTAAGCCCGAGAGGTCCGCCTCAAACGGAATCACGCCGATGCGCTCAAAATCCCAAAACGGCGAGAGCGAAATCTCTTCGACCGCTGAACCGTGCACCTGCAACACCTTATGCCACTCCCCGTCTGAGCGGAAATCCGCGCGCGCTAAGGACTGCATCGTCACATCCGTGCGTGCGATTTTCTCGCCCTTCAATAAGCGCAAAAAAATCTCAGTGGCCTCACGAAAAACTTTGCCCTTAATTACGGGCCACGAAGCGAGTTCCAGCGCCGAGCGCGGACGAATCCCATAAGGACGATTGGAAAAATCAAAGCGGCCCGCCGCGAAACCAAGATGCAATTCACGGCCACGGTGGCGATTTAGGCTTAAAAAAGTACGCACGGCTTCGGCATGGGCAATCGGCCCGCCATTGCACAGAATATTGCGCACCGCTGAGCCAACGTGAATGCGCTTAGTTTGCGCGAACACCACATGTGCCATCTGTAGAATGTCCGTGTTGAGACCAATCTCTCCGACAAAATGTGGAATCACCGGCTGCGGACCGTGCTTTTGAATTTCGCAGCTCAGATGGGTTTCGGCGATCCATGCCGTGCCAAAGCCCAATTCATCGGCCAATCGCACCTGTTCAAAGAAATTGTCAAACATAACTTTTTCCGACGGCAAATAACCATCGACTTCAGTTTGGCAAATGGAAAAGAAAACGTCGAACTTCACAGCGCGCCCGTTCGACCGCCATCCACCGGCAGACTCACGCCCGTAATATAAGCCGCAAGCGGTGAACTCAAAAACGCAATGGCATACGCGGTTTCAACCGGGCTTGCCAAACGACCCGCGGGAACACTGTTCACCCACTCTTGTTTGACCTCGCTCTCCGATTTACTCTGCCGGGTCGCCGCGCCTGCGAGCAAACTCTCTAAGCGCGGAGTCTCAGTCAGCCCAGGCAAAATATTGTTTACCGTGATTCCGTGGGGGCCGAGTTCGAGCGCTAGAGTCTTGGCCCAACTCGCCATGGCCGCACGAATAATATTGGAAACGCCAAGCCCGGGAAGCGGAACTTTAACCGAAGTCGACAGCACGTTGATGATGCGCCCGTGACCCAGCTGCTTCATGCCCGGCAATAGGTGGCGGAGAATCATTTGACTGGCACAGAGATGACCGCGAAACGCCCGCTCCATTTCATCCGTGCTGGCTTCGACCAGCGGACCTGCTTTGGGGCCGCCCGTGTTGTTGACCCAGATTCCAATCGGGCCAATCTCCGCCACAAAACGCGCCAGATGTTTTGACACATCCTCAAGACGCTCCAAATCCAGCACAAAACTGCGATGGTTTTGCGGCTCGACCAAGCTCGCGCGGGTGACCTCGAGCAAATCCAGACGCCGCGACATCAAAATCACACGCGCGCCCGATGCTGCGAGCACCCTCGCCGTGGCTTGACCAATCCCCTGCGAAGCGCCTCCGACCAGCGCCCACTGCCCCTTCAAATCGACCTGCGTTTTGAGCTCGATACCAACCTCCAAATATAATGCCGCATTGTGGTCAAGGGGCGTGGGCCAGTCAAGATCGGGTCGTATTTGACTCTGCTTGGCACCTGTCTGAAGATATTCTGAGTGGAGGCCGCGCATGAAAAAATCAAAGAATCGCGACGCCAGAGTCTTCCTCCCCACGCTGGATCTGCATGGCTATAAGAGTGAGGACGTGTTTGACGCCGTCGAAGCTTTTTTACTCAAGCACCAAGACGCCACGCAGGTGCGCCTTATGCCTGGAAAGGGCACCGGCAAAGTCAAAGCCATAGTGGTCGACTACCTCAGCAAAGCCAATTACCCCTGGTCACATGAGCGTATGCCCAACGGGCAAAACAATGAAGGCGTAATGATCGTGTATATGGAGTGAATATGGCGCAAAAAGACGAGATCACTAAACTACTGTGGTTGGATATGGAAATGACCGGCCTCGCAGTGGAAAAGGAAGTTCCAATTGAAGTCGCGGCCATCGTAACGGATTGGAAATTTGCTTCGCTAGGGGATTTTCACCGGGTGATTCAGCAGCCCGAGAATTTTTTGCTGGCGATGGACGATTGGAATCAGAAGCACCATAAGGCCAGCGGACTCTTGGATCTAATACCCGGGGGAACACTGCAGGCTCGCGCGGATCAAGAATTATCCGCGTGGATTACGGGACACTTTGGCACCGAAAAGGCGATTCTCTGCGGAAATTCGATTAGTCAGGATCGTTTGTTTATTCGTAAATATCTGCCTTCGACTGAGGCGACGCTACATTACCGGATGATGGATGTTACCGCTTGGAAGGTGGTTAACAACGGCCTCTTTGGGCGGAAGTTTAAGAAGAAGGAAGCGCATCGAGCGGTGGAGGATATTTTGGAGAGCATCGAGGAGTTTAAATACTATTTGAGTTTTGTACAAAGTTAAATCCAATGGTGGATTAGAATAAAGGCAATCCCCCAAATCTTAAAAGTCACGATCTTGGCGATTGCCGCCTTATAATTCTTACTCTTACATCTATCGGCTCTTAGGTCCTAGCTCCGCGTTTGCTTTAATCTTCTGGATTTCGGCGTCCATGCAGCCGAATAGCATCAACACAAACATTTTCTGATCGCCAACAAAACTATAAAACGGAAATCTCAATGTCGCCGGCCGATTTTTCTCCACCCGAAAATGTCCAAACCAAGCGAACCCATAGCCACATATCGGCGCCAAAGCGATCCACCAAAACTGATCGGTCAAAAGTGCGACTACGACCAATATTAGGCCACAGCTCGTGCCCACAAAATGCAACCTGCGATTCAGTGCGGAGCGATGCTCGCGCACGTAAAACGGCCAAAACTCGGTAAAATTCTTCGGTTCCATGGCGCCTACTTTAGCCCATTTTCCGCCTAATGGCGCCGAAAATTGGCACATTTTTGCGGCCCCAATCAAAATATGCCCAGAGCTCTCTGGCATTTGGCTTGCTTTGAAAAGAGTAGGTAATTGTGCGTTCTAAGGAGTGTGAGATGAAGTATCTGATTCTGACCCTGACTGTTTTTGCCAACGCCCAGGCTTTTGCCGCCGCTGCCGAGAAGGTCGAAGACCTCGGCACCGAAGTCGAAGCCGAGCAAATGGAAATCTACGATCAAAAACAAATCAACATCCAAGCGCGCAAGGAAACCGAGGCTTTGACCAGAGAGACCCATGCTCTTGAAAAAAAGATGCAGCAATTGCTCGCGGAAGGCAAAACCTTGAACGAGCGCATCGGCAATCAACAGGAACATTTTGCCAAAGTGGCAAAGCTTGCGCGTGAAACCGAAGGCCAAGCGCGCAAACTGCAAGCTCAACGCGACCGTCTGAAATCGCGCCTCGATGTCTTGAAGGCCCGCACCGATCAAGCTCACAGCCGCATGCAAAGCGCGGAAGACCTCAATCGCAACCTGAGCAAAGAACTGCGCGATCAAGATCACGAAATGAGCCAATTGCTGGGTCGCCAGCGTGCGGCTGAAGAGCGCATTCAACGCGCGGCGCGTGACACCAAGAGACTGCGCAGCGAACAACGTCGCGTCAGCGTGCGCAACACCGGTCTGCAACAAAAAGTTGAAGCCCGCGAGTCGCGCGCAAATTCCAAATCCGTCGCTGTCGACGAATAATCTTTTTGGCGCCTTGGGTATTGACTCCGAGGCCTTTGAATTTTTATTCTCGCTGTTCATATGAAAGCCGATTTCAACTCCACCTTGATTTTCAGTGACGGTGCCTGCACCGGCAATCCCGGGCCCGGAGGCTATGCCGGCATCGTGGTTTTACCTAGCGGCGCGGTGCGCGAAGTCGGCGGCCGCGAAGCCCCTACCACCAACAATCGCATGGAAATCTGCGGCG
>JANXMF010000218.1 GCA_025354795.1 Pseudobdellovibrionaceae bacterium | reverse complement strand
ATTAAAGTGGTACGCGAGCTGGGTTCAGAACGTCGTGAGACAGTTTGGTCCTTATCTTCTGTGGGCGTAGGAAAATTGAGCAGATCTGTCCTTAGTACGAGAGGACCGGGATGGACGAACCTCTGGTGTTCCTGTTGTCGCGCCAGCGGCAATGCAGGGTAGCTATGTTCGGAATGGATAACCGCTGAAAGCATCTAAGCGGGAAGCCAACTGCGAGATTATTTTTCCCTGGGGCGCAAGCCCCCTAAAGGCTCCTCGGAGACTACGAGGTTGATAGGCGGAACGTGTAAGTACAGCAATGTATTCAGCGAATCCGTACTAATAGGCCGTGAGGCTTTTTAAGTTTTTCCGAAATTAATTCCTTCGCTAAAAATCTCCTCAGTTAATCATTTTAAAGTGATCTAAATTTTAAGTATTTTTGATTTTGTTGAAATGTCGTTCTTTTAGTATATAAAAGTTTAAATTAGTTTTAGTTTTGCTGGCGTTTTTAGCAGCGGGGCAACACCTGATCCCATTTCGAACTCAGCAGTTAAGTCCGTTTGCGGCGATGGTACTGCACGGGTGACCGTGTGGAAGAGTAGCACGATGCCAGCTCTTTTTTTGGGGTCTTACAATATTAAAAGTGTAAGATCCCTTCTTTTTTCAATTCACATTGGTTCTCAATTCTGTCTTGGTTCCCAAGAGTATTCTCATTTAAATTGTTTTTAGTATTTAAAAGAAAATCTGAATTTTGTTCGATTCGTAAACTCTGATTACAAATTTTATTTTTTAGGTGGCGACCGCTTAAAATGTTTAAATTCTTTGTTTTAGTTAGAATCCTACTTTAGCAATTCACTATCAAGTTCTAAACCATATTCTGCTTTTTTATTTCCCGAGCTAATTTCATAAACAGAGAGTTGTAAGATGGCTTTTTTTTTCGAGTTTTCAGAACTATCGATAAAATCTGCCCGGGCCGAATAGTTTGATTTTGGATTTAGAATCAAAATTTTTTTCAGCCTTTCCGCCGCCGATTTGGAAAAAGAGTCTTCTGTATCGTTTACTACATATTGAACGCTACGAAAGAATTTAAAGGGTTCAAGTTTGGTTTGTCTCTTTATCGCCTGTGAGAGTTTCTCGCAACAAAATTTGATTTCTAATTTATATGCGGCTTCTTGTAACTGGTTTTGGAAGAAAACGTTGACGACTAAAAAGACACTGAACAGGAACAGGAAAAGGATCGCTGAAAATTTTCTAAGGTGTTTTGGTTTGTTCACTGGTCAATTTAATCTCGAAGTTTTGGTAAACTGAAGATTTAAAAAAATCGACTTAATTTACCGCCCATAGTCAACTGCACGCGCCTTAGGCATCGGTATGTGTATTTATCCGCACGTCCCCGGGCTTCTCAAAAGCACGCGGGCCTATTTTTGAGTGTGCCTTCAGATAATGTAGTACTTAGGCGAAATTGGGCATTTCCTTTTTTTTCTTTGCACTTTGAGTTCTTTAAAAGATACCAGTAAGTTTTTGTCTTCATGTGGAGCGGCGCTTTCGTGTTTTAGGGATGGATTTTAGCTCAAAAAGAGACTCTTTGGGGTCAAAGAGTACCATGTATAAGTATCTGATATGTATAGTTTTTTTTATATTTTTATTTTGCCTGTCTAATTTTTTGACGGGTTGTTTTTACAGCCACTTGTTATTCGGATTAAAAAAATCTTGTTAAATCAGCAAGTTACGATGGAACCCAGGGAGGTTTCATAAAGTGATTTTGTTGAATACGCTAAAAATTGTTGAAGTTCAGTATTTTTAAGTAGTTGGAGTTTTGGGTTGGTGGCACGAGGCTTGGAATAGTTTCTCTATGGAGAGGTAGAGAATGAAGATTTTTAAACTATTTTTGAGCTTAGTTTTTGGAGTCTTGGTCATTAGTTGTGCTCCTGTTCAGTTTGAGCAGAAAGATTGCGGAAACTTTGAGGGAAAATGCGTCCGCATCAATGGCCTTCTTTCTGGGACTAAGACCTTATCTTTAAATAGTGGTGTGATCGATATTTTAGTTGTGGTTGATAACTCGGCCTCTATGTCTTTTGAACAGAAAAAAATGGGGGATCGATTTAAGTCTTTTTTGGATTCCTTGGACGCGAAAAAAGTCGATTATCGGTTTTCAATCACCACTACTGACATTTCGGATGGAAATAATCCTCATCGAGCCATCAATTTAGATGGAGCTTTGCAAGATGGAAATTTAATTAAATTTGCCAACGGCGAGCTATTTTTGAATCCCAATACAGCGGACAAGGAGTCTTTGTTTCTGCATGCTGTGGCCCGATATAAGTTGGATGGTAACGACACCGAAAAAGAGACCGGAACTTGCGAGAATTATTTAAAATCCCTGACTCTTTCGGCGGATGCTCCCGTTCCTAATTACAATCAGTACTGCCCTTCTCAAGATGAACGCGGGATCTATGCCTCGTATTTAGCGATTTCGAAGAATCAAGTCGTTCGGTCCGAGTCTGATAAGGTAGCAGTTATCTATTTAGGTGATGAAGACATTCGAAGCGGTCTTTACTATTCGAAATCAGACAATCAGAAAAGTTATTTTTTAGATGCTTTAGATACGCCTCAGAATTTGATCCAGTACTTTAAGGCGACATATCCGAAGAAAACTTTGACCCTTCATTCGTTGGTTGTCAGTCCAGGTCCGCTTAAGGAGGGAGCAAGTGCTCATCAGGTGGCCGATGCGATTGTTGCGGCATACTCATCAGCAAATTTGGATCAGCAAAATACACCCAATCACTTTTTTCCGAAGCCCGATGCCACGTGTTTGAAAGAACAAAACGGGCAAGGGACTTCATTTCGGGATGTCAGCGGCAGTTTCGGTTATATGTATGCATTGGGATCGTTGTTGACGGGTGGAGTTGTGGGCTCGATTTGCTCGCAGAATTTTGACAATGAACTTGGCGATATTTCTAACATTCTAACTAACAATAAGTTCCAACTTTGCGAAGGTGCTCAGGTCAAAAGTGCTAAGCTTTTGGATGGCAATGGAAATCCTACTGTTGATGTGGCTTTCACTATGGACGGAGACCAGATCAGCTTCGCCAATAAGTTTGATGTTGGCACTAAGGTTCAAATTGAACTGAGCTGTAAGAAGTAATTTTTTAGAAAGTCTTTGATGCGGGCGACTGCAATCGAGCGCTATACAAACGTAAAACGCATTCCACCTTCTAGATCGTTGGAATTATCTTTGCTAAAGCTAGAATTTGGGATGTTTCAAAGGTAAACTACTGAGAAGAGGGACTGAAATTGAAGCAGGTGAAAAAAGCAATTATTCCAGCCGCAGGTTTGGGCACCCGATTTTTGCCGGCCACAAAAACGATTCCGAAAGAGATGCTGACTCTTGTCGATGCGCCAATAATCTTTTATGTGGTAGAAGAAGCCATTGATGCCGGCATCGAAGACATTATTTTGGTGCAGGGGCGGGGTAAGACCGCGATTGAGGATTTTTTTGATATTTCTTACGAGCTAGAAGACAAATTGGCGAAAGATGGAAAAATGGGCCTTTTGGACCGGTTGGTTCGGATTCGGAATATGGCCAATATTATTTCTGTTCGTCAAAAGCAACCGCTGGGTTTAGGGCATGCTGTCCAGTGTGCACAAAAAGTTGTTGGCGACGAAGCTTTTGCCGTTTTGCTTGGCGATGAAATCATGGTTCGAAGCAATTTTAAAATACCGAATACAACAGGCATTCTGGTTCGCCATTTTGAACGGAACCAAGCTAGCACTGTGGCAGTGATGCAAGTGGAAAAATCTGAAGTTTCCAAATATGGAATTGCTGATTTAGAGCCCCTGATCGCTGAACTATATAAAGTTAAAGGGTTCGTCGAAAAGCCAAGTCCGACAGATTCTCCAAGTTTTTGGGCTTTGCCTGGTCGATATGTTTTTAGTTCAAAGATCTTTTCGGAAATTGGTCAGGTTGCGACCGGAAGGGGCGGAGAGATTCAATTGACTGACGCCATGGATTCCTTGGCCAAAAAGGAAATAATGTATGCTTGTACGTTTCCTCATGAGCGGTTTGATGCCGGAGATAAGCTTGGATATCTGAAAGCCAATGTCGAACTTGGTTTATGCAATAAGGAATTAGGCGCTGATTTTAAAGATTTTATTTTGAAAACAGCCGAAAAACTTTCATCGACAAAAAAATAATCTAACCAACATTCTGATTCCTAAAATCCAATAAATGATTTCAAAATTTAGATTCATCTTGTCCGTTTTGGTCAACATTCAAACTTAAAAAAGCTATTTTTTATTTACCAGCATATGCACATGACTGACCTTCACAGTTCTTTTCGAAAAGACAAGCAGCCTATTCGTTTTTGCGCCTGTTGGTGTTGTCATGTGCGCATGCTGGTTTATTTAGTCGGCCCGGAAAAAGCCTAAGTTTTTAAATCGCCAGATTGAGCTTACTTGATGCGGTAACGAAGGTTGAACGTTTCAAGTTTAAAATCCAGTCCAAAAACAAATTAAAAAATTCACAAGAGAAAGATCTCAAGAAC
>JANXMF010000117.1 GCA_025354795.1 Pseudobdellovibrionaceae bacterium | reverse complement strand
CGGGATCGTTGAAGGTCGTTTGGGTGGACCGCAAGGCTTAACTGCGGCTTTGGGCTTTATTGATCAGCTCACCAAAGGCGAGGACCCTGCAGCAGAATGTCAAAAGGCCGCCGGTGAGCTTACTCGCTTCGACATCACTCGCCGTCAGCAGTTCGCTTTTGTAAAATCTGCGACTGGATCGTCAGTTAAAGCGCGAAAAATCGTTGAACAATTTATCGCACCACGCGCATCATGCGAAAAAGTGGGGATTTCGGCAGTCGCCGGCCTCTTTATTGTTGGCGTCAAAGTTAAACTCGACGGCGCAAGATGTACAGCAACCAATGGCCGCAAATGGATTGAAGTGTCTCCAGGTGCAGGCTGGGAGTCTTCGGTGCCCCTCATTGCGTACATCGGCGCAAATGCCGGCACGCTCGAACGCGAAATTACGCCTAATCGCAGCCCCGTTGACGTCTCTGCTACTGAATCATTTTTGAGCGGAGGGCTTATTGTGATGGAAGGTGAAGGCAGTTTCCAACCGCTCGACCAGCCTTCTCTAGGCGTCCAAGGGATTGGCTTAGGGGCCGGCACCGCAAGGGGTATAACTGGGCAGGTCAATCTTACGATTATTCCACTCGGTACATATGACTCTGTTCTGCTGGACCAGTTTCTGAAGCATTAGGCATGGTTTCTAAGCTTGCCGATCCCATCCAGTTTTCGGATTCAATTTTTTTAAAGAAATCGCGTAAAGGACACTTCGACTTTTTAACACAAGTAAGGTGACAAAGAAAATCCCATATTCATAAATAGTCCTTATTTATAACTTTTCAAAGGCTCCGATTAGTCCCGGGGCCTTTTCCTTTACGCTCTCAGACTTTGACCTAGGCCGGCAAGCTGGCCGCGGGTTTTGGCGTCCCAAATTGGGGCATTCGTGCGGTTTACAGGTTCGCACTCAAAACCAAATCCTGTTTAAGCTTGGGGACATTTATGGATCTATTTAAAACAACTAGGATTTTTAATCTTTGCAGACAATCCAAACTAGGAAATATACCAATGCTCGATCGCCGCGATAGCTTGCTTTGGCCATGAAGGCGCTGGAATCCTGGCCATCAGCTTCAAATCGACTAAAATGCTCATTGGACCCGTGCGCCGAATGGACTTTAGACATTACGTTTTAGACCATCTCTCTCCCAATCGATAAATGTCATCGATAAAATCTTGATGTGCATTTAAAAGCTTTGACGAAGCATAAAATCCAATTTTGTGCTTTCCGAATAGATTGGGAGTTTTTTGAATAATCACAGGAGTCAGCTGACGTTGTAATACAAGGGGCTTCGCTACTTTGGTAGGTAGCATTCCGACTCCCAAACCTAAAACGGTAAGAGATTTCAGAGTTTCAAAATTGTATACTCGATGTGATAGCCTTCTCTTCAGAACGGGTTGCAAAAGTGTCTCAATTGCAATTCCGTTTTCGTCCATTGCGTGTGGATTAAAAATAAGAGGAAGCCTTTCCACCTCTTGTGCAATACTTGACGAAGCAAAAAAGGAATAGTGATCTTCAAACAGCAAGGAGAAGTTCATGTTTTGTCTAGTTTTCAACGGATAAACGCCGATGGCGAGATCAAGCTCACCGTTTTTAATCAACGCAGCCAAATTTGAACTTTGGTGCACAACAAGCTCGACTTCAAGATCGCGATAGATTGAGTTAAGATAGCTTAGAAGCTCGGGAAAAAAATAAACTGCAATGCTGTCATACATTCCCACTCGAATTTTTTCGGGTACTTGAGCGGCCTTTAGTGCACGAAGGCTAAATTCGACATCTGTTGCTTCAGCCAATATCTTTTTGGCTGCCCTTAGAAGTATCTCCCCTTCTTTTGTTAAGATAATTCCACCTTGTGATCTAACAAAGAGCGGTATTCCAAGAACTGCCTCAAGGCTTGCAATGCTTTTGGAGAGTCCTGCTTGAGACATTCCTATACCTTGTGCGGCCTCATTGATGGAGCGATAGGTTGTCACTTTAGAAAAGTGACGAAGTTTTTCGAGATGTTCAACAAGGGACATATAACCTCCAGAGGTTCCGGCATAACTCTAATAGCGTTGATCCGCAAAGTTTTATATAATATCTTATTCGTGTTGCTCAACAAGTGCGATGATTCATTCAACTTCAAAAAAAAAGGGGATATTATATGAAACAGTTTAGACTTTTTAGCGGCGCACGAACACAAAGGCCTTTGATCATTTCAATGATTGTAGGTGCGATGTTAACGGTGGGTAGTATGGCTAAGGCTGCTTCGGCAGCGTACGAAACGGTTATTTTTGGGAAGTCCGGTGCATTTTATATTTCTTCCGAATATCCTCCTAACGGAAACATCCGATTTTTCCCTTCAAATCCTCGTATTTCAGATCTACTCAAAAAAGTGGGATTGCGCATTAAGCAAGTAAACCTTTATAATATTCGGGCAAACTGCCGTTTGGATAGACGTTCAATTTCAGAGACGGATGACTTTGGTGTCGTTCATTATATAAATTTAGTGAATGATATCGATTTTGAAGGATGCTTGCCTTATCAGGGAAATGGCGAGATCGATAACACCGCATTTCTTAGAGGGTTATGATTTACGCCGCGAGGGACAGCTCTGATGACATTTGTACTTGGGGCCGACGACACTTTGCAAACCTTCTACACCGCGCTCTTAAGAGTTCTGTAAAACTGTTTCTTGACAAGCTTGTATGCCAGAAGCGGAAAAATTAATTTAATAATAGAAAGCAAAACCAAACCAAAATAGGAGATAAATTTATGAAGATGAGAACTGTAGCCACCTATGTTGCTACTCTGACAATTTGCCTAACCGGAAACTTCTTGCTTGCTGACGAGCTCGTGCGAGATTCCAGGTTCCCAAAGCTAGAAGCCGACAGCCCATCCGGTGAATATGATCTTTTTACAGCGAAAAGCGTACCTTGTGGCGATAACAAAAAAGTGTGTCATTCTATCTATGGACGAGGGCGTGATTGTTTATATGTGGCATATTCTTTTCCGGGTAGTAATGGTTTGTGCGAAAAAGGGGTTTCTACAGAGCGAATATTAAGACCACTTCCAAAAAATGGTGAAAAGCTTCCAAGTAAATTATCCTGCTCCGTATCATATAGTGTCTCATACAGGGATGATGCAGGTATACCTCGGGTTATCATGCAAAATGGAGTCGTAGAGAAGTTAATCAATTATTCCGAAGTTGATCAAAGTTTATCTACCGGCGGCAACGGAGTTACAGAAATTACGGGAGATGAATTTGTCTCTGGTCTAGATAGGTACGCAACAGGTGTTAATCTGTATGCTTATTATGTGCCGACCAGCTCAAATGAAGGAGCCTATCTAGGCGTGTCAGCCTATTATACTAATAATGATTCTAACGAAGACAGGAAAGACTTTGTTGGTATACGGGCAGCTGTTACAGCTACCGCATATTATGAAAGCCCTGTCACTATTTCATGCATCTTGATGTAAACGATTTGAACCAACAAAAACCAGGATAGCTGATATTTCCCCCTTTGGTGAGCGTTTTCTTCAAATGACGTGTCCGCTAAATCGGGGGAAGATCAGTTCTACATGGAAGGAGTGGACTCCTATAGGCTGCATCAAAGGACCGAAAAGATGAAGCGAAAAAAGGAAAACGCTTAACCCGCGCGCATGGAAAATCCGTGAGACGTGTGCATATTCAAATTCGTAGTATAGCAAAATAAATCGTCATTTCGTAGACTTGAAGATTCCGCGAAAACGGCCGAAGCTGTGTTATGGGATCAGTTTTTGCGCTATTTTTGGACCTCATCCGGCTTCTCGCCAAGTTCAG
>JANXMF010000008.1 GCA_025354795.1 Pseudobdellovibrionaceae bacterium | reverse complement strand
TACTGTTGCAAAAAATCAGCGGCCAAAAGCCGTGCGAGCGCCTGATCAAAGGGTAATACCGCGAGCAGATCAATTCCATAAGCCGGCAACTGCTCCGCCAGGTCCTCGCGCGGAAAAAGACTCAGCAAACGGCGCTCGGGCTGCAAAACCTGCATCGGATGTGGTGCAAAGGTAATCACTGCGACGGGGTGGCCAAGACGTACAGCCTGACGCAGCAGGGTTTGATGGCCGATATGGATACCATCGAAATTGCCGATCGTAACGACGCCATCGTGAAATAAATGCCCAGATGGCTCAAGTCGCTGCCAAAATTGCATTTCGCTAAAATGCCCGTTTTTAAATCCGGAACCAATTGAATTCTCTGGACATTATTGATACGTTGCGTCGATGGGAATAAAGGTGTGGCTGGCGCAAATGTGGAAGTCCAAAGGGCTCTGCATGCGCATTCTATTTTGTTGGGCTCTCGGCACCTCGTTCACTATTTTTGACGAAACCGTGAATTATGATCAGCGCTTCCGCATGCGGGGCGCGCAGGAAACTTCGAAGTCTATAGTTTTAGTTTACTTCAATCAAGAAGACTGGACCGCGTGGCACGGACAAACCAACAACTGGTTGCGCTCGATTGGTGAACCTTCCACCATCACCGACAACTATTTCTGGCGCAGCACCACCTGGGATGTTTTGCTGGGCCACATTCTGGCGCAAAATCCCAAGGCGGTCGGAGTAACCTTTTTTTTCAGCGACCAGTTGCCCAAGCCCGATGAGTCTCTCCGCGCGCTCTCCGATCCGCGCGTGATTTGGGCCGGTCAACTCGACAGCGAAGGCCGGCCGGCGCTTCCGCTCATGCACAATTCCGGCGACCACAATGTGGCGCTCGTCGACCTGCATGAAGATGCCGACCGCATTGTGCGCCATTTTTCGCCATCGCTCGCCTCACCGCTCAATATGGGATTGAAACTCGCGGAACTCGTGGTCGGGCCTGAGCCGCATACGAGCGAGCCGAAGTTTATCAATTTTCGCGGCCCGCGCGAAATCTTTCCGTTGATCAGCGCGGTGGATATTATGCAAGGCCATGTGCCGCCGGGATTTTTCAGCGGCAAGCTGGTGCTTATCGGCAGCAATTCACTGCAGTCCCATCAGTTTCAAACTCCGCTCGGACAAATGAGTCGCATGGATATGATGGCGCAAATCGCGGACAATGTGATCGGCAAACGCTGGATTACGCGGCTCTCAACCGGGCTCAGCTCTGTTTATTTATTGGCGGTGTTGTTGCTCGCGGCTTACATTCTTTTAACGTATCCGCAAGCCGTGGCTTTTGTGTTCTTGCTGTGGCTCGGGCTGGGCACGACGGCACTTTCACTGTGGGTTTTTGACAGTTTTTATTTTTGGACTCCGGCGATTTCACCCCTGCTTTTAATTTTGATGACCTATGTGGTTTTTCTGGCCTATCAATTGTCGCTCAAAGAAAATCAGACCTGGCGTCTGGAGCAAGAAAAATCCCTGCTCTCGGAACTCGATCAGCTGCGCAACAACTTTGTCAGTCTCATCAGTCACGACCTAAAAACCCCGATCGCGAAAATTCAGGCGATCTGCGACCGACTGCTCGCGGGCAATCTGGAAATGGAAGTCAAAGACGGGCTGCTGAGCCTGCGCAAAGAAAGCGTAGAACTGCACCGCTACATTCAGAGTATTTTGCAAATCTCACGGCTCGAAAGCAGCCGCGACCAAGTCAGTCGTGAGGCCACCGATCTCAATGAGCTGGTGGAAAAAGTGGTGCAACAACTAAGTCCGCTCAGTCAAGACAAGCGCCAAACTCTGCAGCTCAAACTGGAACCGATGTTTTCGATTGAAGTCGATAGCGTGATGATCCAAGAGGTGATCTTGAATCTGATCGAAAACGCCATCAAGTACACGCCCAACGACGGCACTATCCTCGTTCAAACCCAAGAGGTGGATGAAAAAGCGGTGTTCTCGGTCAAGGACACTGGCTGCGGCATTCCACCAGATGACCAGCGCCGCATCTTCGAAAAGTTCTTTCGTGGCCAAGCTCAGCAGGGGCAAATCAAGGGCACCGGCCTCGGCCTGTTTTTAGTGAAATATTTCATAGAGTTGCACGGTGGCGAAGTCTTCTTGGAAAGTGCCGTCGGAAAAGGTACAAGAGTAGGGTTCACACTGCCGTTACAAGGTTAGAGGAGTTTTGCCGTGACCAATGAAATCAACGTCCTGATTGTCGACGACGAAAGCGAGCTGCGCAAGTCGGTGGCCTCCGTGCTGACCACCACCATGCCCGACTTTCAGTTCACGATCAGCGAGGCCGCCAATGGCCAAAGGGCGCTGGACTTGGTCGGCGAAGCGGTGCAGGGCAAGGGCAGCAATTATGATTTGGTACTGATGGATGTGCGCATGCCCGAAATGGACGGGCTCGATGCTCTCGCGCGCATTAAGGCCTTGGACCCACGCATTTTCATTGTGATCATGACCGCGCATTCGAATCTGCAAGATGCGGTGACGGCGATCCGCGACGGGGCCTACGATTACGTCGAAAAACCGGTGCAGCCAGAAAAGCTCGCGCAGATTGTGAAAAAGGCCCTCGAGACGCAAGAGATGGTTTCCAGTCTCGCTATCTCCGCGCCGATTTTAGATGACGATGTCGACACCGAGTTCGTGGGCTCGAGTCAAAAAATGCGTGAGATCTTTGATCTCATCAACCGCTTGAGTCAGGTCGACACCACGGTTTTGATCCGTGGTGAAAACGGCACCGGCAAGGAGTTGGTGGCCCGCGCGATCCATTTCAACTCTCCGCGCAAACATGGCGAGTGCGTGGCGATCAATTGCGGCGCGATCCCTGAATCGCTGATGGAGAGCGAACTCTTTGGTCATGAAAAGGGCGCTTTCACCGGTGCATTCGAGCGCAAAATCGGCAAGTTCCAGCTCGCGAATAAGGGTACGATTTTTCTCGACGAGGTCGCGGAATTGAAACCCGAAATGCAGGTCAAGCTCTTGCGCGTATTGCAAGAGCGGCGCTTCACCCCGGTGGGCAGCAACCGCGAAGTCGCGACCAATGCCCGCGTGATCGCCGCCACCAGCCGCAACCTCGAAAAAATGATCGAAGACTGCTCGTTCCGCGAGGACTTGTTTTACCGCTTGAATGTGATGCCCATTTTCCTGCCGCCACTGCGCGACCGCCTCGATGATTTAAGCAATTTGACCGCGCATTTTATTCGCCGGTTCAACCGCAAGCTGGGTCGCCATATTGCGGGTTTCACTCCCGAGGCCGCGGCACTGTTACGACGCTATCGCTGGCCCGGCAATATTCGCGAGCTGGAGAATCTGACGGAACGTTGTTTTATTATGGAAAACACCCAACAGATCACGGTCGAATCTTTACCCGACAACGTCCGACGCGAGGCGACGAGTGAAGTGGCGTTTAATTTGCCCGCGAGTTACACCGGACCCTTGGACTTTGAACACTTCAAAGAGCGCACCGAGAAGGAATTTATCGTGCAGGCCTTGAAGGCCAACAAGGGGCGCATCAATCAGACCGTGGCGCACGCAGGCATTCCCAAGAATACGCTGCTGCGGAAAATTAAAAAATACAGCATCAACGTCAAGGAACTCACGGAGAATTGACCCAAATTTTAAATCGAGAGCTCATGACGCATTTTTTCGCCGTATTTATTTTAGCCCTTCCAGTCGTGACCTTTGCGAGTGTGAAGCTACCTATCGACTTTGGATCTCGAATTATAAAACCGGCTGTCCTTAAAGTGGCGGTTCAGGCGTGAGCCGCGGCGGCGGACAGAGATCCTCAAGCAAGACATTCAGCGTTTTCACTTCCGCTTCCGGAGCAAAAGGAAGCGTCGACCAATAGGGATAAAAGTTAAACCACTGATCGGGAAACTCACGCAGCAAAGCCTCAATATCACGCAAGAAGTCTTGCGCCCACTCATAACTTTGCAGCTCATGCGGTGCCGTACCAGTGAATTCATACACGCGCGGTCGACCGGTGAAAAACCGGTACTGCCCGTTCGTGCTGCCCTTGCATCCGGCCGCCATTACCACCGGAATGCGTGCGGTGGCGGCTAAATAAAAAGCGTTTAAATCAATAGGGACCAGCCGACCGAGCAGCGGCAAAAGTTCTAAATGGTCTCCACTCCCGCGATCCGCCATGATTTTCATCCGCTCTCCGGGTTGCCAGGTCGTTGCCACGCGGACATCCAGCAGCTCGAGCACCAGGTCCAGGGCCCCTAAATGCAAACTAAGTAGTATTTGCGCGCCACCGGCAAGCGCGCCACCCTCATCACTCACGGCAAACGCGCTCCGTTTACCCAAACGAAAATAACAACGATCCACCTGAACCTGGGTAAAGCGGTAAAAATGTTTGAGTATCTGCTTTTGCCGCACCCACCAGCTGTCGGTGGGCTTTAGCAAGCGCCAAAATTGATCGAGCCCGCGGCGTGCACGCGGAGCAAGAACATAACAGTAGGGCACCAACAGCGCCGCCAGCGCGTAGCCCCACTCAAGGCGTGTGCGGCGTAAAACCAAACGCAGAATACTTTGCGCCAACGGCCCGCCGCCGGGAAGACTGCGCCAATCATCACTCCCCTTGCGATTTTTTAAATTGCGCGCGATCAAAAAACTCACCACGATGGTGAAAAGCCCCAACATCAGACCGAGGACCATTGAGCCTGCAAGGATCTGATAAAAATCCCCCTTGAGCCCGCCCTCGGGCGCCACGTGCAGCCAGTTTTGGCCAATCCGTTCCTCGGCATAAATCAACAGAGGCAGGAAAATCGGGGTGGAAACGTGAGTTCCGATCCACAGGAAAATGACGTTGAGACGAAACATAAAGGCCAAGGCGATGACGATCACAGTGTGAAATCCATAAAACGGCGTGCAGCCGGCAAACACGCCAAGTCCGAGCGCCAAGGACAGCTCTATAGGCGATTCGTGATTTTTCAACAGCGACACCGTCACCAGCCAAGCATTCCACGAAGAGGTCCGCACACCCGTCCACAGTGTTTCCCACCGGCCTCTCGCTTCGGGTTCAGAGTGAAAAGCCTCGATTTCGACTTCGCGCACTTGCGTCCCGCTCCACACCAAGCGGCTCAAAACTTCAATATCAAAATCAACGTGGCTGGTCCAAAATTCCATCGTCTGCACGGCCAAGAGTGGATAAATGCGAAAACCACAGAGCGAATCTTTGATTTGCAATCCGGTTTGATAGTTGACCCAGAAATCATTCACGGCGCGGCCGATTCGACTCGAAGCGGGGACATGCACGGGCCGGCGCTTGCGCATGCCCATGATCAGATCCCAAGGGTGTTTTTTGGCCAACTCCACGAGCGCCGCCATCTCGCGCGCAAAATACTGACCATCGCCGTCGAGCGTGAACATATGGGTGAAGCCGCGGTCAACCAGTTCACGAATCGCAAACTGTAGGGATTGGCCCTTGCCGCGGCGGCGGTCAAAACGCTGTACCCACACCCTGCCCCTTTCCAGGGCCTCGCGCACATCCCAAGAGTAGAGGGCGTTGCTCACGAGAGTTTCTGAACCATCATCTATGATCAACACCGGAAACGAAGTCTCGCGCAAAACATCATTTACAGTTTCGCAAATGGTCCGCGCCTGATTGAAGGTGGGAATCACCACGCAGATTCGCAGAATCATAAGCCGCGAATCACGTGCCGGTTTGCAGGTTTAACTTCGCCAACATTTTGATTGAGTTCACGTCTTTCCATTCGACTTTCCACTCTCCGTCGCCCACATCTTGCCAGGTGATCTGGACCACTTGCCCGGGCACGATCGGACTCATGAATTTGGCCGCCAAAACTTCGCGCACCGCGAGTTGCGGTTGAGCAAGCACCTGCTGCAACAAAAATGTCGAGGCATCCACGATGGCAATCGCGGGCAAAATCGGCGAACCGGGGAAATGGCCGTTCAAGTACGGCAATTCCGCCTCCACCGACCAAGTGGCCCCTGTGGGCGTTGTAGGGCGTAGATTTTTAAAAGCTTGGGACGGATGAATCATAGGCTCACCCTAGCGAAGTTCCGCGCAGAGTAAAAGCACAATTCTTGTGACTAAGAGGCATTTGACATCGTAAAACAGACGGGATGTCTCACAACGCCGTTCTTCCTCTCCCCGTAAAAGCCGTGGAAAAGTACTTGCCTCACCGGCCACCAATGGTTTGGGTGGATGATGTGCTGCAATTTTCCGAAAAAGCGGGAGTCTGCCGGGTGCGACTCAAAATCGACGCCCACTATATGGACGCTGAGCAGCGTCTGCGCCCGACTAGCTGCCTCGAATTTATCGCCCAGGCTTACGGCTTCATTTCGGTATGCCACCATATTTATATTTTAGATCCCAATTCCAAACCGCTCAGCAAAGCTTTTTTGGCTTCGATCAAGAATGCCAAATTGCCTAGCCTTGAGATTCTGAGTCAGTTGCGTGCTGGCGACGACTTGACGATTTCGGTAACCGGCGTTCGCCAGATGGGGCCGATCGTCTTATTTTTGGGTAATGTCAGTCGCGGGGATTTAGTGGTTTGTGAGGCGGAGATGAAGGTTTTTAAGGAGTATGAAGTTTAGAACTGGTACCTCACGTTGATGAGGTCCATGTTTCATCGTCAGTCGCCCCAAGATCTTAAATTTCGCCTAAGCTGAGGCCGATGGATTGAGCGACATTCGCTGCAACACGGCGGCACCTTCCTCCGAATGCGGATTGATCGGCGCTACATCTTCGTCGTCCTTGACATACCCTTCTGCAAAGACACAAATTATTATACAAGCTTGATATGCCCACCATCAGCCTTCTCCATCTCTTCCACGTCAAGTCCCGGCACCGGCGCATACTTGGCCGTGAACGGGTCGATACCACCGGCGACCATCTGCATCCTAGACTGTGGCGCCGCTCCCGGCTCGGATTTGGTCGTGCGATAATACTGATAGAACGCTTTCAAGTGTGCATTCTCTCGTTGTTCGCCCAATGTTTCCGGCAATGGCGCAAATCCGTGCATCTTTTGATACCAGCGCACATAGTCGTCATATTGAGCCGTGTCGACAAAAATGATCTGAACATGAACGTGTTCAGTGCTAAAGCGATGCGTGCGCAC